>NZ_CAOS01000004.1 GCF_000315365.1 Desulforamulus hydrothermalis Lam5 = DSM 18033 | reverse complement strand
GGGGGTTTTTTTTTGTGTTCTTTTCTTTTCTTTTTTTTTTGTTTCCCCGCGCGGCCAACCTTTTTTTATGGAGAATAGGTGTTGTGTTAGGCCCCCCAAGAAAAAAAAAAGGGGGGGACAAGGAAAGTTTTTTTGATTTTTTTTTCCCCCCCCCTTTTCTTTCCGGTTTTTTTTCAAACGGACAATTCCACATTAAAAGTTCCCCGGATTTTACCCTGGTGGGCAAAATATATTTTTTGGGGGGTTGAAAACTGTTCCGGAATTAACCCCAAATTCTCAAGACCAGAGGTGAAGGACAACCATGCACCACCTGTCTCTCTGTTACCCCGAAGGATAATCACTATATCTCTATAGCTTTCAGAGGATGTCAAGCCCTGGTAAGGTTCTTCGCGTTGCGTCGAATTAAACCACATACTCCACCGCTTGTGCGGGCCCCCGTCAATTCCTTTGAGTTTCAGTGTTGCCACCGTACTCCCCAGGCGGAGTGCTTATTGTGTTAACTGCGGCACTGGTGGGGTCGATACCACCAACACCTAGCACTCATCGTTTACGGCGTGGACTACCAGGGTATCTAATCCTGTTTGCTCCCCACGCTTTCGCGCCTCAGTGTCAGTTACAGTCCAGAGAGCCGCCTTCGCCACTGGTGTTCCTCCCAATATCTACGCATTTCACCGCTACACTGGGAATTCCGCTCCCCTCTCCTGCACTCAAGTCCACCAGTATCAGAGGCAATCACGGGGTTGAGCCCCGAACTTTCACCTCTGACTTAATGAACCACCTACGCGCCCTTTACGCCCAGTAATTCCGGACAACGCTCGCCCCCTACGTTTTACCGCGGCTGCTGGCACGTAGTTAGCCGGGGCTTCCTCTCCAAGTACCGTCATCTATTCTTCCTTGAAGACAGAGGTTTACAACCCGAAGGCCTTCTTCCCTCACGCGGCGTTGCTCCGTCAGGCTTTCGCCCATTGCGGAAGATTCCCCACTGCTGCCTCCCGTAGGAGTCTGGGCCGTGTCTCAGTCCCAGTGTGGCCGGTCGCCCTCTCAGGCCGGCTACCCATCGTCGCCTTGGTGGTCTCTTACACCACCAACCAGCTAATGGGACGCGGACCCATCTGATAGCGATATTTCTTTCCTCTCACTGTCATGCGACAGCCAGAGCGTATCCGGTATTAGCAGCCGTTTCCAGCTGTTATCCCGGTCTACCAGGCAGGTTATCCACGCGTTACTCACCCGTGCGCCACTATTCTCGAAGTTCGACGTTCGAAATTCGAAGTTCGATTTGCTTTTACTCGAACTTCGAACCTCGAATGTCGAACCTCGAAAACCGTTCGACTTGCATGTGTTAGGCACGCCGCCAGCGTTCGTCCTGAGCCAGGATCAAACTCTCCATAAAATATCTTGAATATTTTACAAGAGTTTTGGCTCTTGTCGTTGTCCGTATTTCCCGTAAGCATTTACGCTTGACGAGGTTGTGGTCTGTCACAGTCTCATCTTCTCGATGACTTTTGACTTGACCTGTTGTGCATCCATCATCTACTGTTTAGTTTTCAAAGACCGCCCGGCCTCGCGACCGGAATTTCATCTTACCATATCTCCCGCTCTGTTGCAAGCGGAAGTTTTTGGTAATTCACTCACCGCCTTATCAGCGGCGGAACTTCATCTTACCACTTTTGCCGCCCTGCGGCAAGTGGTATTTTTTAGGGCCGCCTCGCAGCGACGTTTTTTATAATAGCACATTGTTTTATGTAATGCAAGTGTTTTAAATCTGGTTCTTAAAACATTGGCGGTTCGCTGCAAATCATCCGTTGCGTACCTAATTTGGGGAAAGAAACAATACCGGCAAGCTGTACACCCCACCGCAAGTGGGGTGTACCTCATTTACGCCAAATATTGCGAAAGGAAATGTCTGCCAGTAAGTTTTGGCCGGTTTCTCTTCCTTTTTTCATAATGTAGCCAATAAATGTGCCAAGAAAGGTTTCCCATATCACAGCTACTGTTTTTGCCTCAGCCTTGCTTTGGCTGCGAATCTCAACGCTGGCATCCACCGCTTTACGCAATTCTGCCAGCACACGGGTAAGCTGTTCCGTTAATTCATCAGTACGGGTCAATTAACCACCGCCTTCTACAGATGTTTTATTTTTTAGCCGGAGGTTCTTTATCATGCATACCCGACTGGGTGACCATTGACTCCTTAATTTTATTAAAGTTGGCTTCGGCGACTATATCTTCAAACTCTTCTTTGGCCTGGGCGAAAACACTCTGGGCCCTTTCTGTAATGTCCATGGCTTCTTCCATAGCTTTACGGGCCAACGGACGCAGGGATTTGCCCAGCGTCGGCAAGAGCAGCAATCCTAATAACGCTGCGCCGGCCCCCCAGCCAAAGCTGCGCCGATCAATACCTCTAAAGGGTCCGGTAACCCGGTCAAGCAGGGCGGTACCCCAACCAGGGTTTTGCATATTTAAGCTCTGCATCAGCTCATTTATATCCATGCCCTGCCGGTCGGCTTCCTGCAGTAAATCTGCCAGCAGCCGGCGTACCTGGGGATCGTTCACCTGGCTCAAGCGACGGTTGATTTTGTCTATGGCCTGCAACTCATTTTGTACCTGTCTTCTCAGCATCATCATATTGCGCCGGTAGTCATATTCTTCCCGGTCGGTCCACCAATCGTAATCAAACTCCGGTTGTTTGCGGCCTTTGTACGGGGGCGGCGGCGGGTAAGGACACCAGCCGTAATACCTGCCGGGACCCATACCCATACCGGCACCATACCTGCCGGCACCATACCCGGCATGACGCCTGCCATAGCCCGCCCTGGCAGCACGCCTGCCATACCCCGGATAGCCATAAGCACCCGGATAAGCGGCATATTCCTCGTTGTATTCAGCCAAATTACTGTAATATTTCTCCTGCCATTCCCGGCGTGCCTTTAAATCGTTAATAATTTCTTCTTTCAGGCGGTTAATCATTTCCGGGTCGTACTGGCTCATCACAGATTGCTGTTCTTGTTTCATAAAACTCCTCCTTGCAATTCAAGTAAATGTATTTTAAACCACTATTTTACTGTTTATTACAATAAATTTAATTTTTTGCAAAAAAATTTTAAGAATTTGTTTATAGATACTGCAAATAATAAAATGAAACATATAAAACAGAGGTGATAATAATGCGCTGGTTGCTGACAAGTCCTTTAAGAACCTTATCTCCTTTAGGTTTAGTGGCGGTAGGTACGGTTATAGGTGCCGCAGGGGTACCTGTTATTAAGAAAACAGCCCGCAGCCTGGCTGTTTTAACAGTACGGGGAGCCCTTGCCATCAGTGATGCATTAAAAGAAACCGGCGAAGGCTTAACTAAAAGTTGGGAAAAAATGGTTCATGAGGTTAGGGTGCAGCAGTCAATCATGGATCAGCCGGCCGGTAAGGCTGCAACCTCAATGGTAGCCATGCATGACACACAAGATGTTGTTAATCATCCAAGCGCCACTGCCCATACCAACAAGGAGCCAAACCATAAATCTTCAGCTGAAAAAAAAGAAAGTTAACTATTATCCGCAGGGAAGTTGCCGCCGGTGGCAACTTCCCTGCGGATTTACAGGATAAAACAACATGTGATTTTTTATTCGATTGAGGCGACCCCAGGGGCGAACACAGTAAAGCGCAGTGCTGTCGGTGCGCAGACCGGAGCCAAAGGGGATCATAAACCACCGGTAATGTTTGTCGATACTCCGGGAGCAGCCCTTAGTTGGGGCTGCGCCCGGAATTTATTGATGTTTTTTCATTTTCTTGACTTTTGATAAAAGCCGCCAAACATCTTTCTGCCACATAAGTAAGACCGGCACTTCCTAAAACGGTACTCACTTCTTTTAAGCCCAGCGGTGCCGTTTTGAAAATTTGCCGGCCCACCGGCAGGTAAATTGCACCTCCCAGCAGCAGGGCTGAGAGAACAACCGAACCGGTGAGGTAAGGATTGGTCCCGCTTTGTTTTTTCTCACCGCATTCCAGAGCAAATAATAATTTGCTGGCTATAAAAGAAGCCATGGTTACCGTGCCGGCCACTCCCTGGTCGCCTTGCCGTAAAGTTTTCCGGTAGGTTTCCAGCCCGATTAATCCGGTGGCAATACCCCGGCTGATAATTTGATCACCCAGCCCGTCGGCAAAGAAACCTTCATTGACCGGCCTAGGGGGATGCTGCATAAGATTGCAGTTATTAGGCGCCACCCCGAGGGCCAAGGCAGGCAAACCATCACCCAGCACATTTAAGAAAAGCAACTGGATGGGCAGTAAAGGCATCGGCAAACCCAACAGCACCGCCAGCAGAACCAGCATCACCAGTCCAACATTAGTAGCTAACAGGTAGCGTACTGAGCGACGGATATTGGCGTAAATTCCCCGGCCCTGTTCCACAGCGGACACCAGAGTGGCAAAATGGTCGTCGGTTAAGATAATATCCGCCGCTTGTTTGGTAACATCTGTGCCGCTCACCCCCATCGCCACTCCTATATCCGCTTCCTTTATGGCCGGGGCATCATTGATGCCGTCACCAACCATGGCCAGGATTTCTCCCCGCTGCTTAAACGCCTGCACCAAGCGCAACTTTTGGCCTGGCAGCACCCGGGCAAAAACCCTGACTTCATTAATGGCGGCTGCCAGTTCCTGGTCGGTTAGGTTATCGATATCCCGACCGGTCATTACCCGATCATGCCGGCTAATTCCCACTTGCCGGGCCACAGCCAGAGCCGTATGGGGGTGATCGCCGGTAATCATAACCACCTTAATGCCGGCCCGGTGACAAGTGGCCACTGCCTGCCGCACTTCCGGCCGGGGCGGATCCACCATCCCCACCAAGCCCAGAAGAATTAAAGATTTTTCCTGTTGGGCTTGCTCCGGCTGCTGCAGCGGCCGGTAAGCAACGGCCAATACCCGCATGGCTGCCGCCGTCATGTTTTCGTTGGCCTGCAACACCTGCCGCCGCAAATTGTCGTCCAGCGGCACCGCTTGTCCGCCCTGCTGCATTTGTGTGCAAAGGTTAACAACAACTTCGGGGGCACCTTTTACAAAGGCTATATATTCCTGTTCCGGTGCCTGGCAAATAACCGTCATGTGCAACCTTTCTGCATCAAAGGGTATTTCCTTAACCCGTTGCCATTTTTCTCTTAGTTCCCGGTAGTTGATTTCCTCCCGCAAACCGGCCAGCAGCAAGGCTCCTTCAGTGGGGTCGCCTTCAACCTGCCAGTTTGGCTTAGCCCGGCCGTTCCTGGGCCGGACCCACCGGAGATCAGCATTGTTACACAGGATAGCGGCGGTAAGCAACGCTGTCAGTTCCTCTCGCGGGCATGGTTGATCCAAAGCGGTCAGGGGCCCCTCCTCGGTTGCCTGCCACCGGCCGCTGCCTGTGAATACAGCTTGTACCTGCTGGCGGTTCTGTGTCAGAGTGCCTGTTTTGTCAGTGGCAATCAGGGTAGCACTGCCCAGTGTTTCTACCGCCGGCAGGTGTTTGACCACAGCATTTTCTTTGGCCATTCGCCTGACGCCGGAGGCCAGGGCGATGGTAACCACCGCCGGCAGTCCCTCGGGAATGGCAGCCACCGCCAGGCTTACACCGGTAAGAAACATTTTAAACAGCGAACCGCCCCGCAACACACCCCCTACCACCACCAGACCACTGACAGCCAGGCAGTATTTCAATATGACGCTGCTGACCTCCGCCATCCGGTTTTGCAGCGGGGTGGGACTTTTCTCCTGATTCAGCATGCCGGCAATTTTTCCCACCTGGCTGTTCATGCCGGTAGCTATAACTATACCCACACCGCGCCCCCGGGTTACATTGGTACCCATAAAGGCTAAGTTTTCACAATCCAGCAAGGGGATACAATCGCTGATCCGTTTGGCACTTTTTGCTACCGGATAAGACTCGCCGGTGAGGGCAGCTTCTTCAATTTCCAAACTGTTGGTTTCCAGCAACCGTAAATCTGCCGGTACCCCGTCTCCTTGTTCCAGCAGTACAATATCTCCCGGCACCAGTTGGCAAGCCGAAATTCTTGTCACCTTGCCTTCCCTGCGCACTTTGGCTGTGGGGGCAGTTAATTTAGCCAGCGCTTGCAAAGCTCCTTCAGCCTTGTGTTCTTGCAAAGCTCCCAACAAGGCATTTAAGGCCAGGATTGCGACAATAGCCAGGGCATCCCAAAATTCTCCCAGAATAGCACAGGTTAGGGCCGAAGCCAGCAAAGTTTTCACCAGAAAATCTTTCATTTGATTCCATATTCTGGCTAAAAAGCCCGGCTGTTTTTTTTCTGCCATTTGGTTAGGACCATATAACGCTAACCTTTGCTGTACTTCATGGCCGGACAAACCGTTTTGCAAGTTTGATCCTAATCTGTGCAGGACTTCGTCTGCTGTCAAGCTGTGCCAGTTGCTGCATTGATCTAAATAATCTGCCGGTATGACAGTTTCCTCCAGAGCTGCAGCAATTTCCCGTTGTGCATTACTCAACAGCCGCCGCGGCCTGGCTGACCGGCCTTGAGGCCACAACAACCGTGCCGCATTGCTGCAGACTGCCAGCGCTACCAGATCCCCATACACCTTGGCAGCCATAGCCGACAACCGGCCGGTTGAAGCCAGGGCCAACCCCATAACATTGGCCGCCTGCACCAGGGCAATATTTTGCTTTACTCTCTGTCGGCCCAGCCGGGCCAGACGGCACGCCTCAGGCAATAAAGATATATTGCTTAACACCACATCCACCGGATGGTGGTTGCTGCCGTCAGATATACAAACCGTAATATCTGCCTGCTGCCTTAAGGGGCTTGCGACAGGTTTTTGCCGGACCAGGGCTACCACCCTGCCCTGTTGCTGCAGTTGTTGAACCAGGTGCAGTTTTTCTTCGGTTGAAAGCCCGCTTCCCACCTGTGCTATTCCCAAGTCAAGGGCTGCCTGTTCCATTACACTGCCCGGCTGCTCGGTCAGCAGTACCACCTGTAGGATACCAAGGTTGCGCAAACTCTGCACCAGACAACGCAAATCTCCGGTGTGCCCCGGCTTAATGCCGATTAACCCAGCCAGTTGTCCGTTACAGGCCACAAACAAGGGGACTTGCTGCAAGTGCTGCAGCCGCCTTGCTTTAAAAACCCCCTGTCGGGTGTCTACGCCGGCTGCATTAAGGGTCTTTTCATCACCGGTTAATATGACGGCATCAGACTCAGCTGCCGGGTGAATTCCTGCGCTAAACACAGCTTTTCTTAAAGCAAAATGATAATGACTGCCTGAATGTTGGGCTGCCATTGCCAGCAACCCCGCCCTGCTGATACCCGGCAGGGGGAGGATATCGCCCACCTCATAGGCAGCTTCGGATAATACCGTCTCACTGTCGAGAATCACCGTATCCAGCCTGGCCAATTTTTCTACCGCTCCGGGATGCCGGAACAAAATACCTTTTTTCCCTGCTGCCGCAATCACCGCTGCCCGGGTGGTCGGCGCAGCCAGGCCGGCCGGCGAAGGATTGGCCGCCAGCAACATGGCCAGGGTTTTCGACCGGCCGCCCGCCCCGCCGGCCAAGCCGGTCAAGGCGGCTGCCCCCAGCGCCGGTAAAATAAATTTTTGTCCATAGGTACGGCCGGCTTCCTCCCATTCAGATGGATTGATTGCTGCATCCAGTGAACGGGCAGTATCCTTTGTTGCCGGCAGGGCTTTCAGGTAGCGCTGCAGCGTCAGTGACTGGATCAGGGCAGCCAGGTTGGTCAACCACATCACAGTCAACCCGGTGATGCTTTCTCTGGCCAGTGTAGTGCCAAGGGCCAGGGCTCCCAGCACCAGATCGTAGTTAATTTTGCCCCGGGTTAAACCATGCAAACCGCTGCGCAGTACCGGATAGCCGGAAATAATGGTAGCGGCTGCCGCCAGATTAAAAATATGGGGGTCCTTAGCTAAGGGGGTGCGACCCACCAACAGGTGTTTGAGGGTTAGATAAGCCAAAACGCCGCCGCCCAGCGCCACGTTAAAAAACTGCTTTTTAACGGGCAAATCTTCCGGTTCCGGCGTATTCCGGCGCGGCAGGACAGGTTGCTGCTGCTTCAAAGCCAAGCATTCTTGAATTACCTGTTTCAGCTCTGTTAATTGAAGATTGCTTTCATCGAAAAATATTAATACCCGTCCGGTTAATGCACTGGCCCGGGCCAAAAAAACCCCCTTTTTTTGACTGACAGCGGCTGCTATAACCCCGGCCAGCCTGTGATTTCCCTGTAATCCCGGCACCTGTAAGCGCACCCGGCCGGGCAGCTTGTGAACCACCCGGATAACTCCTGACTGATATGCTGAGCTCCCCTGCGGCAAATTCCTTTTTCACCTCCTGTTGACTTTATAAAAGCTATTTTTATCCTCCGGGAGCAAATTTAATGCATCAAACCCGGCAAACAGCATGCATAGTTTTTGGCTATTCTGCCAATCTATATTTAGCTTACGCAAGGAGGAAGAAAATGGGGCAAATCATTGTAAAACACATATTGCCCGGCAGGGTACGCTTTCAAATCCCTTTGTTAAAGAAAAATAAAGGACTGGCCCAAAAGCTGCAAAGTTTTTTAAGCAGCTTACCGGCAACCGTCCTGGCTGATATCACCCCGGTTTCCGGCAGTGCAGTAATTTATTATCGTGCCGACAAACTAACCGCATCAAAACTGTATTGCCTGATCGGCAGTTTTTTGGATCAACAGGCCGGCCAAAATTCACAGGTTGCTGCGGCTGTCGCTGGCCGGCAAGAAAAACAAACCTATCAGGAACCGGCGGAACTGCCCATACCTTTACAAATTGCCCAGGTAGCTTTTGGTGGCCTGGTGCTGCTGGGATTGACCGTCAAACATTATTTACGAAAAACGCCTGCCAATCACGGGGGCAAACTGCTAAACCTGTGCTCCGCCACCACCCTGCTGGCCGGCTACCCTATCCTGCGCAGCGGCATCAACGGTTTGCTGAAAGAAAAAAGGCTGAACAACGATCTGCTCATCAGTGCTGCAACCCTGGTGGCGCTGGGCATGGGTGAGGGTTTAACCGCCCTGGTGGTTGTCTGGCTGGTGAACCTCAGCGAACTGCTCCAAGCCGTAACTTTAGATCGCTCTCGCCGGGCCATTGGTGAATTGCTCAGTAATAAAAACGAACAGGCCTGGTTGCTGGCCGACGGCACCCAGGTGGCCGTACCGGTAGAAAGTTTAAAGCCCGGTGATACAGTTGTCGTCCATACCGGCGGCAAAATTCCCGTGGACGGCAGAGTTACCAAAGGAACTGCCGCTGTCAATCAAGCTCCCATCACCGGTGAATCGGTACCGGTGTATAAACAACCCGGCGACCAGGTTTATGCCGGTACCGTGGTAGAACAGGGCAGTGTTTATATTCTTTCAGAAAAAGTAGGCGACAGCACAGCACTGTCCCGCATCATTCACATGGTGGAAGAAGCCGGCAGCAAACGTGCTCCCATCCAAAAACTGGCTGATTCATATGCTTATAAAATAGTACCTGTTTCTTTTTTGCTGGCCGCCCTGGTGTTTACCCTTACCAGGGATATTCACCGCACCATGACCATTCTTATAGTTGCTTGTCCCTGTGCTGCCGGTCTGGCTACACCCACGGCCATCAGCGCTGCCATGGGCAATGCCGCCAGCCGGGGTATTCTGGTTAAAGGTGGCTGTTATTTGGAAGCAGCAGGCCGGCTGGACACCGTTTTATTTGATAAAACAGGCACCCTTACCGAGGGACGCCCGGAAGTAAGCACATACGTTTCTTTGGATGACAACTATAGCCCCGAACAAATTCTGGCCCTGGCAGCAGCCGGGGAAATGCACACCAACCACCCTTTGGCTCAGGCAGTGGTTAACAAGGCCCGAGAAAGCCGGGAGGAAATTCCCGGGTACCAAGATAAAGAAGTAATTCCGGGCAAAGGTTTAAAGGTGGTTATAGAAAACGAAACCCTTTTAATTGGCAATGACCGTTTAATGCAGGAGGCACAAATAGATTACGGCCATGCCAGGCATTTTGCTCAAGAAATGAGCGGCCGTGGTGAATCAATTATCTTTATTGCCAAACAGACCAGAGTGATTGGCTTGATCGGTGTCAGAGATACCCTGCGCCAACAAAGCCGGCAAGCCATTCACCTGCTGAAAGCCACCGGCATTAAAGAGATCGGTCTGGTCAGCGGGGATAATAAGCAGTGCGCCCTGGCTGTGGGCAGCGGGCTGGGCTTACAGGACATTTGGGCAGATATGTTGCCCGAAGACAAGGTAAAAATCGTCAGAGAAAAGCAAAGCAAGGGTAAAGTGGTGGCCATGGTTGGGGAAGGAATTAATGATTCTCCTGCCCTGGCGGCTGCCGACATAGGTATTGCTATGGGGGTCAAAGGAACGGATGTGGCTGTGGAATCGGCAGATGTGGTGCTGGCAGGTGATGATCCGGTTAAAGTAGCCCAGCTTATCCAATTAAGCCAGAAAACCATGCAGGTTATCCGGCAAAACTTTGCCTTTGCCATTGGGGCTAACGTGCTGGGTATTGCTCTGGGCACTTTAAAAATTATTTCGCCCTTTACTTCTGCCCTGATGCACAATGCCAGTACTTTGGCTGTGGTAATAAACTCCGCCCGCTTAATTAAATACGGCAAGAATAAACAAGCCGAAAAATAATCTGATTCAATTTAATATTAGCTTAATAATCCCTTAATATATTTCATTTATAATAAGGCTTGTTCACTGGTTTACAGTTAGTGTTACGGATTCCCTTGACGCTGTTATTTGTTTCTTTTATAATAATGATAATCATTATCATAATTATTTATGCGGGAGGGTCCGACTACATGTGGCATTGTGACTCTTTACCTGGTTCCGCAGACTATCTCAATGAACAGGCTTTAAATAAACTTATTGAAGCCTGCCATCGTACAATTGACTGGTCGGTTGATGTATATTTTCGTTTGTTAAGAAAAAACAGCCGCCTTCTGATTGACAAAGTTTTACAACATAAAAGCAGCAACATGGCGCAGGAATTTGCCGGCTGCCTTTTAAACGAAGCGGAATTGGCACAGCTGATAAAGGATATTGAAACCCATATCAACCATGATTTGATTACCGTTCAAAATAAATGGCTGCCCGACATTAAGTTTGCCTTAATCCCGCTCCCCTCACTTACCTTAATTAACCAGACAGTTAAAGAACAGAAAATTTCCTTGATGTTATCAGAGCAAGCAAATAAAACCGTCAGCCAGGTCACATTTAAGAAAGTGTCCCGCCTGGTTCCTGTCTTTGTCCCCAAGTTTCTGTCTAATCAGGCAAATCAAGTGCTGGCCCAAAAAATTTGTTCATGCCTGGGGATAGACAGCGGCAGTTACTACGACGCTGCCAAGGAAATCCTGACAAAGCAGCTGCATGGCCTGCTGGCAAACATTGAACAGGATCTTAAGACGGCCTTAAAATACCAGTTGGCGGAACAGATGTATCACTGGTACGATCAGTATGTTCAACCGGCCGAACTTGTACAACAGGTTTGCTAAAGATTTCCCCCCGGCGCAGAAAATGCCGGGGGGAAACTTTTTAAGACTAAAGTCTTTAAACAGTCCCGAGTCATAAAAAACATCCCGCTGGAGCAAGATAAGATATTGAAGCAGCAAGCCGGCGGTGAGCCAGCCCTACGCAGTACACTGCCGGGGTGAACCAAGCAGTAAATTTGCAGCTGCCACAAAACTTATGCCAGTAAAGCCGGTCATAAAAAAACTCACATACCGGTTTGTATGTGAGTCAGGGATTAGCTTGCCAGTCATTAACTTAACATTCTTCCAGCAATTTTTTGGCCTGTACGTATGCGGCAATTCCTTTAGCCACCCGTTTGGCTTCTTTCATTGCCAAAACCACGGTGGCCGGTTGGTGAACAACGTCCCCACCGGCAAAAACACCTTTAAGAGTAGTCATGCCATAGGGCGTTTGCTTGGTAATTACATAACCCGCCGGGTTTACCTCAATGCCTTTAGTTGTTGAAACAATCCGGGCAGCCGGGCGGGAACCGATGGCAAGCAGCACTTTGTTGGCAGGCAGAATGGTCTTACCGGTGGGGGTGGCAATTTCAAGACCGGTAAGCATGCCTTCTTTACCAATAAATGCCAACGGGCTGGCCTGCCAGCAGAAAGCCGCACCTTCCGCCACCGCCCCCTCATACTCCGAACGCAGCGCCGTTAAATCACTCTCTGTTCGGCGGTAAACAACGGTTACTCTGGCGCCAAGACGCAGGGCCGAGCGGGCGGCATCCATGGCCACATTACCGCCGCCGATGATCAGGACCTGATCATCCTTGTAAACCGGCACCTCTTTGCGATCAATTTTACCGTCGTTATACAGCACAATGGTTCGCAAAAAGTATGTCGCCTGGATCACGCCCATCAGATCTTTGCCCGGTATATCCAAACCTTTGGCCAGTGCCGTACCCGTCCCAATAAACACTGCATCAAAGCCCTGGTCAAACAGCTGATCTACCGTAATATTAACACCCACCAGGCAGTTGGTAATAAATGTTACACCCAGGCTGGCAATGCGCTCGATTTCCTGCCGCACCACCTTTTTAGGCAGCCTATACTCCGGAATTCCGTACAGCAATACACCGCCGGGCTCACTTTCCGCTTCAAAAACAACCACATTAAAACCTTGCTTGGCCAGGTCGCCGGCCACCGTAAGACCGGCCGGGCCTGAGCCAATGACAGCTACTTTCCCGTTAATTTTAGCCGGCACCTTATCTCTGGAAAGGTGCATGGCAGCATCAAAATCAGCGATAAAACGTTCTAATTTGCCAATTTTAATGCCCTGCTGTTTTTTCGCTAAAACACAATGCCCTTCACATTGTTTTTCGTGGGGGCAAACACGTCCGCAAACAGCCGGCAAATTGCTCCGCTCGGCAATAATTTCCCTGGCTTCGCCGATGTTTCCTCTGGACAAAGCATAAATAAAACCAGGAATATCGTTGTCTATGGGACATCCTGTGCGGCAGAGGGGCTTGGCACAGTTCAAGCAACGCCCGGCCTCCGTAATTGCTTCTTTAATGGTAAAGCCCTGTTCAAGCTCGTGAAAGGTCAGCCCCGGTTCATTTAAGCCGTTAACTTTAATGTCAGTCATTATTCTGCCCACCTTAAAAGAAATAATTTGACGCTGCTCGCGCCATACAGGAGCTTGCTCCTGCAATAAAATTGCCAAAAGAAACAACGCCAATGACAGTTGAACAAACCGTCATTGGCAATCATCTTTTTAGTTAATCCGGTTTTATTATATCAAACTTTCCCCGTTTCTTACAAACAGGACAAAATCAGCCTGATTTATTTATATCTCCGGCTATTGCCGGCTTATTTCCGTGCTCTCGCACAGATGCTTTCTTCTGTATGCCTTGGGAGTCATATTCATCAGTTGTACAAACACGCGATTAAAATAAGAAGGATCGGTAAAACCACACTCGCTGGAAATACGATACACAGGGTAATTAGTGGTTTTTAACAGTTTACAGGCATATTCAATCTTTAATTTATTTACATAATCTGTATAGGTCACCCCAACCTCTTTTTTAAAAATACGGCTAAAATATTGGGGATTCATAAACACGTGGGCGGAAACCATTTGCAGGGTTAATTTCTGTTTAAAATTATCATGAATATACTTAATGGATTTTTCAATAAAATATATCTGGGATTTGGGCTGATCAACTTCTTGGCCGGTAGGTTCTTTGCTTTTCGCAATATTTGCCAGCAGATTGCGAAAAGTTTGTTTAAATACAGCCGGTTTAATAGGTTTCAGCAAATATTCCTGCACCTGGTGACGAATGGCTTTTTGGGCATAGGAAAAGTCTGAATAGGCAGAAAGTATCACAATGCAGGCCTGCGGCAGGAATTTTCTTATTTCCTCAATGGCTTGCAGGCCATCCATTTCCGGAATGCGAATATCCATGAAAATAATATCCGGGCGATACTGTTTGGCCAGTTTAACTGCCTCAGCCCCGCTCTGGCAGGTAATTACTTTATCTTCCGCCAAAAGTTCATCTGAGACAACCGATCTAAGAAATTCCAGTTCCAGTAATTCATCTTCCACTATTAAAACTACCCTCATACTATCGCCTCACGTTGGGTTTAGTGGGAATCGAAATGGTGACAGTACTGCCGCTGTAGTCAGACTTTACTATTTTTAACCCGTATTGCTCGCCAAAATATTGCTTTAAACGCTTGTCTGTGCTGCGCAGGCCGATACCAAGCTTGCTTTCGGTTTGATGCAAGTTATCCAACACTTCTTTGGGAAAACCGTTGCCGTTATCCATAACATATATGTTAATGTCATCCTTATACTTTTCTGCATATATTTTAATAATCCCGCCATCTCTTTTCGGGGAAATGCCGTGGATCAAAGCATTTTCAACAATGGGCTGGATGGTCATGTTAGGTATTCGATAAGGTTTTATATGATCAGGCATATCAATTTCATATTCCAAACGATTTTTAAATCTAACTTTTTGAATATAGAGATATTTCTCTATATTGTCCACCTCATTGCCGATGGTGTGCAATTCATCGTCTTGTTTCAGGTTATACCGCAACAAATCAGAAAGACAGTAGATAAGTTCTTCGGTGGTATGCGATTTCTCGAAATAAGCAATACGCGCAATGGTATTTAACGTATTAAACAGAAAATGCGGATTGATTACTAAGGACATGTTTTTTGCTTCCAGGTCAATTATTTTTCTTTCCAGCATCTCTTTTTCAATAGAAAGCCTGGCAATAGCCTTTTCGGTGTTATTTAGGCTGTGCGAAAATTCATAGGCAATATTTTTGGCAATATGGTTGCAAAGCTGCTCATGTATTTCAACTTTGTTTGGTTCAACAGTTTTGACGGCGGCAATTGATTTAGCAATGTATTCCGGCTTAAGGTTTTTTTCTTTTGCCAGCGAGGTTATATCAATTAAATACTTTTGGTATTCACTGTCCGGCAAATAAACCTGTGCTCCAATAACAAATCCGACAGTTTGCTGATTGATTTCTAACGGTAAAATTATGTTAACCAATCCGTACCGGCAGGTAAACCGTTCTGCCCTACCGTTCTTAAATCTGGAAAAACAGTCGGCACAAACCTTAGTTTCATCATCCTGGCAGATGCGTTTGCAAAAATCAGGAGACGGGTTAAACTCTAAAAGGATCCGGCCGCAGGTATCAACTAACTGTAAAGATATGTTAGACAGGGATAAAAGTCCGCTGTAACGGGAATATAAATTGGCATCAATTAAGTCTTTTAACAATTTATCACTTTTATTCATACTTTTCGCCAAATTTCCTTTTATTATTGCATTGTGGTGCAAAAAATGTCGTAAAAATGCTAATTTATATTTATCATACAATAACCTTTTTTAAATGTAAATAGACGGACATTGCCGGCATAATACAGGGCTGCCTCTTGAACTTGAGGCAGCCCCTGCGTTGCAAATTAATTATGCTTCTTTTCTGGAGGGGAGAATCATTTCTACATCAGAGTGCGGGCGGGGAATAACGTGCACCGAAATCAGCTCGCCAACCCGCTGGGCAGCAGCAGCACCGGCATCGGTAGCTGCTTTGACAGCGCCTACATCTCCTCTAACCATAACAGTTACCAGAGCGCCGCCAACTTTTTCATAACCAATCAGATGAACGTTAGCTGCTTTTACCATGGCATCGGCTGCTTCAATGGCACCTACCAAACCTCTGGTTTCAATTAATCCTAATGCTTCAGATCTGCTCATTATTGTTTCCTCCTAATTTATTATTTTAATATAGTTATTTTAGAGTTAGGTTCAAGAAGCATGGCATTTGCTTCTTCCGTATCAACGTGAAATTCAAGGGCTGATTCGTTGTTGGCTCGAATGACAACGTTTGAGAAAGTGCCGCCGCGGGAGCCACCTACTTGAATGGTTACCTGCTCTCCGTCAGTTACGCCTAAGCGTTTGGCATCTTCCAGGGTCATGTGGATATGCCTTTGCGCAACAATTACACCTTGCGGCAGAATGACGCTTCCCTTGGGACCAATAACAGTAACTCCCGGAGTACCCTGCAGATCGCCGGACATGCGTACCGGCGCAATAATACCAAGCTTAAAGCAATCTGACCTCAATATCTCCACCTGGGTTTCTTTTCTCACCGGACCCAGCACACGCACATTTTCTATGGCGCCCTTAGGCCCGCAGATGGTGAGGGTTTCTTTGCAGGCATACTGCCCGGGTTGAGACAGGTCTTTGATTTTTGTCAATTGGTATCCTGCACCAAACAGGGTTTCCAAATCTGCCTGGGAAAGATGAATATGACGGTTAGATATTCCCACAGGTATGGAGTTGTCGTCCTTTTTGAAATACCCCCCTTCTTTGAGCACTTCTAGCAGGAGTTCTGCTAAAGCGTCATACTTACCCATTTTTTAGTAGCCACCTCGTTTCTTCAGCAGTGTGAGAACTTCATCCACCAGGCTCATGATCTGATCTTCGCTGATGGCACTGGGGCTGCCAGGGCGGGTCTCACAATCTGAACAAGCGGCAGCGGTGCTTTCGGCGCATTCTTTAATACCATAAGCAACACGCTTAATATTAATTAAGTGCATGGGGGTCACATTATCCGAGGTGGCACTGCCGCCCCAGGTGCCGCAACCCAGTGTAAAGGCAGGTGCAAGGGCCGTACTGATACCTACCCCGCCATGGGTAGAAGGAGTGTTGACAAGAATGCGGAATACAGGTTTTTCAGCAAATTTCATAGCCATTTCCGGGTTTTCAGTATGAATGGCCAGGCTGTGTCCCACACCGCCGTTATTTAACAGCTTAATACACACCTCGCAGGCTTCCTGCCAATCTTTTACGGTATAAAAGGCCAGCACGGTGGTCAGCTTTTCGTAGGACAGGGGATAGCCTTCGCCAACACCCTTTTGCTCACCGATTAATACCTTGGTTCCCGGCGGAATGGTAATGCCGGCGCTGGCTGCCACCACATCGGCAGACCGTCCCACCAGCTTAGCATTCATGGCATGGCCGCGCACAAACAATTTTTGCGCAACTTTTTCTGTTTCCTCAGGGGTCATGAAGTAAGCGCCCTGACGCTTAAATTCTTCCACAACTTGATCACGAATGCATTCTTCAACAATGACGGCCTGCTCAGAAGCACAAATGGTGCCGTTGTCAAAGGTTTTACTGGTTAAAATGTTTTTCACTGCTTTGGCAATATTGGCAGTTCTTTCAATATACGCCGGAACGTTACCCGGTCCTACCCCCAGAGCCGGTTTGCCGGCACTGTAAGCCGCCTTAACCATGGCTGTGCCGCCCGTAGCAATAATCATGTCTACTTCATTGCATTTCATCAACTCATTGGTTGCATTCATGGTGGGTTTTGAAACACAACCGATGATGTTGGCCGGAGCGCCGGCAGCTACGGCTGCATCGTGCATCAGTTTGGCTGCTTGCAGCGTGCATTTTAAAGCCGAGGGGTGGGGCGAGAAGACAATACCGTTACGGGCTTTAATGGCAATAATGGATTTATAAATGGTAGTGGATGTCGGGTTGGTGGAAGGAACGATACCCAGCAGTAATCCCACCGGCTCGGCAATTTCCACAACTTTGTTAACTTGATCGTCTTTGATAACACCTACGGTTTGCATAGGCTTAATAAACTTATACAATTCTGTGGAAGCCAACTTGTTTTTCATGGTTTTATCTTCCACTTTGCCAAAACCGGTTTCTTCCACTGCCATTTGTGCCAGAGCTACCGCATTTTCTTCTGCCACTCGAACCATATTTTGAATAATTTTATCTATTTGCTCACTATTAAATTTTGCCAGCTGAGTTTGTGCCAGTTTGGCTTGGCGGGCAAGATTTCTGGCCTCTTGCACAGATTGCAGATCATAATCAAAGGTTTCCAATTTACTCTCCCTCTTCCTACCGTCAATTACCTGATGATACAGGCATTCCACTTACACATATGGCCTTGGGCAAAGATTACTTATTACTCTGACGGTAATATTCCGCCAGCTTTTTAATAAGCAAGTCTTTGTTTGCTTTGGAGATGGCCCTGCCTGAGATGCCCAGTTCTTTATACTCTCTGGCCAGCTTGCGTAGTTTAGCTACAGAGAGCAATTTTAAGGCGTTAATGCTCTCTGCCAGGCCGAACTCCTCAACCAAAGCATCAAGTCCTTCTTTGTGCAAATTCTTGAGCATGACTGACCCAGATGTCGTACCTTCTGTACCGGCCGCAACCTGTTCTGTTGATGCTATAGCCAGATGCTGCGTTGGCAAGGGGTTATCATACACCATGCCTTCGATATCCGGATGAGGTCTGGGTATAACATGTTGAGCAATCAGGGATGTGTGATCGATTTTTTCCACCGCCGCACTCCCTGCTTCTACAGCAGCCTTGACAGCCCCCACGTCACCGGTCACGATGATTGTTACAAGACCGCCCCCCACAAAAGTTCTCCCCACAAGTTCAACTTGCGCCGTCTTTAACATCGCATCAGCACATTCAATAGCCGGCAGGAGTCCTCGTGTCTCAATTAAACCAAGGGCCTGCATGCTTTACCCCCCTATTGCTGTGCCATCAGCTCAGGCCAGTTTGCCGGGTAGGTTACATAGAAAAGTTTGACATACCCAGTAGTGCTCCAGGTCACCTTGGATCCTTTTGGAATGAAGATAACATCTCCCTGGCATGCCTCAAAGGTTTCACCGTTAATGGTGAGAGTCAGACATCCCTCAAGAACAATGTCTATTTCTTCATAGCACAGCTCCCACTCAAACCTGGACTTCTCAATGGTTAAAAAGCCCGCGCTCATTTTGGCATCTTCTTTACTGATCACTTCACGATAAGCTACGTTTGTGCTGGGATCACCGGTGTCAAAGGGCTCGTATTTAACTGTCCTGCCGCGCACAATTTTAAATCCGCTTTGCGGGTCACCATCTGTAATAAAAGGCGGTCCGGAAGACGGCCCGGGGACTCCGGCCAGATGGCTGTTAGCTAACACTGCTTTGACAATGTGATAAATCAATTCTCTGTCAATTGTTGTGGGTTGGTCATCTTTCGGCTGCGGGACGCTTGTCTGACAGGTGTGATTTCCTGCCGGCGCAGCTGTGGTAAACTCCACGCCCAGCTCTTTGGCAAGATCCCTGGCTGCCGGTGTGATGATGGTATTGGGCTCTACACAGAAAACCTTTAGTCCTTTTTCTGCGACGGCCTTTACTTCATCTGCACACACAAGTTTTTTCAAAGTTCCACCCCCTTTCGCAAAATCAGCTCATTAAATCATTTCATGGTACCTTAGTACAAGGTTGGCCATAATCTGTCGGATGGCGAAGCTATTACCTCGGTATCCACCAACAAACCTTTTTCAAGGGCAATAGCGGTACCGGCTTCAATACCCGCTTCCACGGCAGCAACGTCACCGGTAAAGGTAAAATAAGATTTGCCGCCGATGCCGCTGCCCAAACGCAGTTCCAAGGCCTGGATATCGGCCGCTTTCAGCGCTGCATCGGCCGCAATAATCATGGTGGCCAGGGAGAAGGACTCCATAATTCCCAGGGCACCGGTGCCCTCCGGCATGGTAGTGGCTGTAATAGCAGGGAAAACGCCGGGGTGGACATTGGGGAGGATAAAGCTGTCTACCAGATATTCTCCCGCTGCTTCCACACCTACACTGACAGAGCTTTCCACAGCTGCCACATCGCCATGGACAATGGCAATATATTTTCCAGGACAGACAGGCGTTGCACTGACTACTTCGACATAAGCCGTTTTTAGCATCAGGTCAGCGGCATAAATTCCCCTGGCTATACTGGTTAGCTCAATCATACCTATTGCGTTATTCATACTAACCCACCTTTATCACAATAGAGTTGTCCGTAATCTCGGTAACGGTTCCGTTAAGGCTGGCGTGCACCGCCGCCCCGAGACTGTTATCCGGAATCTTGCCAATTAACTGACCGGCTTGCACCTGATCGCCAACTGCCACCACAGGTATCGCCGGGGCCCCGATGTGCTGCCTGAGACCGATACTAATGTATTCGGGCCGCCAATCCACCGCAGTCATAGGAGCCGGTTTATCAAAGGCGGTTAAGCCGATTTTGGCTACCAATCTTTTGCTGGGCAGCAGGCGGTAATCTCTGGCCGCCCGGGGCTTGTATTCTATGGTAACCGGCTGATACCTGAGACCCTGCTCGGCCAGCTTTTGCTTATAAAATTTGTTCACAGACCTAGGGTGCAGATTAGCCGGACAGGAGAACAATTCGCAAAGGTTACATTCACAACATAGTTGCGCAATTTGCTGCTCTTTCACATCAGCCAGCTGATAGCTTAAGGCCCGCATGATTTTGTGAGGCTGCATGTTGTGCCCCAGCAGGTACCGGGGGCATAAATCGGTACACATGCGGCACTGCTCACAGGCAGTTTTACTGATAACTCTGGCCCGCTCAACACTGACTGATTTTTTGCGAATTAAGAAATGATCTTTTTTCAGCAAAATATAGCCCTTACTTTTTTTACTGACAAACCCATCCAGGCCGCTGAGCACTGATCCCATCATGGGCCCGCCGTCTATCACGGCGTAATCATCCGGATTGGTTATGCCGCATTGCTGAAGAACGTCGCGGATAGCCATGCCCACCGGCACTTTTACTGTCATGCGGCGAGGAATATCCCCGGCAATGGTCAGATAGGTTTCGGTAACCGGTTGCCCGGCCATAGCCTTGTAGATATTTAAGGCGGTTTCCGCATTGATTACTACACAGCCCACCTTGAGCGGAATGGATGTTTCCGGAACGACCCTTTTGGTCAGTTCATACACCAGTACTTGTTCATCACCGGCCGGATACATATCCCGCAGTTCCATCACTTCCATATAACCGGCAAGTCCCAGGGCATCAATTCTTGCCCGCAGAAGGGCAATTACTTCTTTATGTTTGCCTTTTATGCCAATTACCGCCTTACGGGCCTCAATATAGCGGCCGGCGGCAGCCAAGCCGTTAATTATTTCATCAGGAAACCGCTCCATGAGCTGCTGGTCTACTCTTAACAGGGGTTCGCATTCTGCGCCGTTCAGCAGGATATATTCTGCTTTGGCGGTAAATTTTGCGTGCGTAGGAAAGCCGGCGCCACCGGCCCCAATGACCCCTGCTTCTTTAATTTGTTGCACCAGATCCAAGTTATCCCACCTCCGGACTTGTTAAAATATGCAATCTTCGTCAATAATACCGACAATTACCGCATCAATGGGCACATCGTCCCGCTCCAGCATTTTACGGGCGGAACTGCCGGTGCAAACAAGCACTCGCTCACCGATGCCGGCTCCGATGGTGTCGGCAGCAATGACCAGGCGCCCGGCATCAATACCGCCCAGGACTTCCACCAGCATAAATTTTAACCCCCTGAGCGACTCGGCTTTTCTGGTTGACCAGATATTGTCAATTACTTTGGCTGCGAGCATAAGGCTTCACCTTTTCATCATTTAACTTGTATTTTATTTCCTGTATGGCTGTTTCCACCGCTGCCGTATCGCCGAAGACGGCAATCATAATCAAATGCTGCGGGCACTGTCCCCTGATGTCGGCCACAACCACTCCGGCTGCTTTTTCGGCAATATCTGCCGCACAAACCATATCAATCAAACGCCCTTGCACCAAACCTACAGCATCACAGTTTTCAACATTTATCTCTAAAGCTGAGCTCTTCCGCCGCAGGATAATATCCAGCGCCCCTTTGGAAGGGGACTTAATTATGCGGTACTCCATGTGGCAAACGCTCCCGTCTAAAGAATTTCCTGGGTGCAGTTAAGGGCGATGCCCAAAGGCGTTACAAACATGGGGTTTTGCGGTTTATAAGTTGGCAGTTTGGTCTGCTTGGCAATAATATCTTCAATACCGGACAGGCAGCAGGTTCCCCCCACCAGATAAATTTCTTTTACCCGGTATTCGTTGACATGGCGGCTGATAATGGAGGAAACTTTTTCAATAACCGGGCTTAAAACCGGAAGCAGCTCCCTGTGGTTTTTAAAATCCCGCTTATATTGTTCCGCTTCTTCAAAGCTCATCTTATAGGCACCGGCAATCACCAGCGAAAAATGGGTGCCGCCGGTAGCCTCATCCGCCACATAAACCACTTTGCCTTCTTTAACAATGGCAATCCCGGTGGTGCCGCCGCCAATATCAACAATGGCGCCGTCTTTTATCTTCAGTACGGCATTGGCTGCCGTTGGTTCATCCAGCAGGTTGGTAATTTCAAAACCGGCCCCCTGCACCACATGTTTGATCGTGCCTGAGTCAAGGGAAAAGGTTCCCGGGGGCAGCGCCGCCGCGGCATAAATTAATTCTGTACCCAGTTTCTGTTCCAATTCTTGCTTTAATTCTTTGACTATCCGGACCGCCCCGATATAGTCCACCACCATGCCGTCCCGCACAACACTGGCATAACGGTAGGCCCCGGCCACCGGCTGGTAATTCTCATCAAGAACTGCCAGCACAATATAGGCTGTTCCCAGGTCAACGCCGGTGTAATATACAGAGGACTTGCTTAGTATCGGTTTTTTAACAACTTTTTCAAATTCGCGCACCAGTTGATCACAGTATTGAAAGGCCCCATTAGTCTTTTCCATGATTCCCTCCCAGGCGTTTCCACATGATCATGCAGAGAATGTTGATGATTAAATTAACCTTATCAATCAGGTCTTGCCGTACACAAATTTGCTTGTCATCGTCCCAGTAGACTTCCAAAAGGGCCGGTTCCACCTCGCGCAGGGCAGCCCGTACATGGTTTAACAAAATAATCTCTTTGCCGTTGGCCAAGCGGTAATGCGACTCATTAATATCAACATGTTTTTCCATATCATCGGCCCGTTTTTTAATTTCGTCTTCAGTCCATCCCCAAAACTGAACAGTGTCAGGCGCTTTTTGTTCTTTTTCCGCGTTGCGCACACTACGGAAATATTTCAGCAGGGCCATAACTTCTTCGGCTAAGCCGGCATCACCGGCGCGCCAAATTTCTAATCCCACCAGAAGCAGTAAAGACTCAACATAGTCCATTTTTCTGCGCAGCTTTTCAGTACACCAATTAGTACTGCCCGTAACCGGCTTCTCCCGGCCGGCCTTGTTCTTCTTGGCAGCAGTCTGCTTCTGCTGAGCTTGTACCAGGGTAACCCGCTTGTCCACCAGAAACTGGCGGGCGCCCGGAGTAATCCTGGTGTTTGGCTCCAAGGCAAAGGTGGTAAAGGGCTCTCTTTTGTATAGCTCGCGCAATTCCATTTCGGTAATAAATTTCATGCCTCGCCCAACTTTCTATAATTCCTTTTAATTAACTTCTGCGCCGTTTGTGTACTCATCAAGCTGCTTTGTCGTTCTGTTATGTTAAGAACCTTAGTTATGATTCGTATTTTCCCAGCAAGTATTCCTTTAAGGCCCGCAGGCTGGCGGCATCTTTTACAGAAACCCGGAAGAAAGGTTCTTTTACCCCTATTCTTTGCAACTGCTGCATACACAGGCGGGCATTTTGCCCTGCCAGGTCGACCCGGGTAACTACGCCGATAACCGGACAAGTAAAGGTTTTGGCAAAAGCCGGCGGGTATGCTGCAAAAGGCTTTGTTTGATCAACCAGCAAAAGTATACAGGAAGCGCCTTGCGCCGTAGCAATCAGATACCTGTACATATAAGGTGTTTCAATATAGGAACCCGGCGTGTCAATGGTATACTTCCCGTAAATAACATCCTGTGTTTTTTTAAGCGGTCTGTCAGTATCATTTAAAAAATTAGCCAGTGTGGACTTACCCGATTGAGTGGGACCGACAATCATAATTCTCTTTTTCATGTTCGTGTAATCTTGGCAGGCGTAAAGCCCAGCAATTTTTCCAAGGTTTCATTGATGGCCTGCATAGCTTCCTCAACACTGGCGACATCGCCTGAGATGACCAGAGATCCGGTAAACCGATCTAAAAAACCAATCTCTACTTCCGACGTTTTGGTTGCTATATCTGCCGCTATAATCGCTGTTTCACAGGGCGTCAGGGTGGCAATGCCAATGGCGCCTTTTTCTTCAATGCCCAGACGTTCATAAATATCCTGTACGGGCGAGGCAATAATGTGAGCCAGGGTAACCTGTTTGCCCGGTACATATTCCTGTATGATTCGTTTTTTCTCAAAATCGTCCGCCTTGCTCACCATACCTCACCACCCGCTGCTTATTGGCTTTGCTTGCAAATTACTTAATCAGCCGGTTATCTAGTGCCCGATAACATCAACCGGCAAGCCGTAACCTTTAATAATTTCTACAATCTGCTGCATTTCTTCATTGCTGATGCTAACATCTTCGGTAAGGGGATATGTCAGACCCAGTTGTTTGTATTTATTGATACCTAGCTTATGATAAGGCAACAGGTCAACACCCAGAAAATTTTTGTTAAATTTAAAGGTCTGTAAAAAATTCATGGTTCTGTGAATGGTCTCTGCACTGTCGTTCAGCCCCTTCAATATGGGCATCCTGACCTTTACCGTAAAGCCCCGGCTGATTAATTCCGCCAGGTTGTCTAAAATTCGTTCATTATGCACGCCGGTAAGTTCAAAATGCCGTTCCGGGTCAATATGCTTAAGGTCAAACAGAATTAAATCAGTAAACTCAGCCACCTTAAGCAGTGAGGCCAGCTTAGCGTAACCGGAGGTCTCGATGGCTGTGTGGATTCCCAGGCGTTTGCATTCTGTCAGTAAGTTGGCGGCAAATTCCGGCTGGGCTGTTACCTCGCCTCCCCCCAGCGTGACTCCGCCCCCCGAACTCAGGTAAAAGAGAGCGTCTTGTTGAATAATCGCCAGAACTTCACTGACGGTTTTATCTGAACCGGCAATGGACAAGGCCTGTCTCGGGCAAACACTCTCGCATTTGCGGCAGCCTGCACAGTTAACGCTCCTGTTTACCTGATGCTTTACTTGCTTGCCGTCTTCCGTAAAGTAATGAATTTGGAGGGGACAAACAGGAATACAACTGCCACAATTAATGCATAAGTCTTCTTTGAACATTACCTGGAATTTTCTTTCCAGTCCCTCCGGGTTAGAACACCACTTGCAGCGCAAAGGACAACCTTTAAAAAATATTAGCGTTCTTACGCCGGGTCCATCGTAAATGGAATATTTCTGGACATTGAAAATTCTCGCTTTTCTTTCTAAGATGCTTATTGTTTCTGTATTCATCTTGTCCCCGTCCCTTATAATTGCTACCGATTATTAATTAATGCTTCTGCCACCATTTGGGCAGATATTTTTTAAGAAGCGTCCTGCCTTCTTCATTAATGGAGTAATAAATTACCAATTCGCCTTTGTCGTTAATGACTGCTTCGTTGTCATCAATAATAAAGTTAGCTTTCATATCTAAGAGGTGATCAAGAAAAACTTCTTTTTTAAATTGTTTCTCCGTACCGTATTCGGGCTCCAGTGCCTTCATAACCTCATCGACACTTGCTTTGTCTACGGTTGACAGGTGATGCAATATTCTAAAGCGCAGTGGTAATATGCCGGCCATAACTTTGCCCCCCTTATTTAGTAAAGAATTCTTTCGGGTTAATAGCCACCAGGGTAGCGCCAACCAGCACCAGGCCGCTGCCAATGGCCAGGTTTTGTGTCAGGGGCTGGTCTAAGAAGAGCACCGAGAAAATCACACCCCACATGACGTAAGTGCCGTTCAGTGCCATACCTTTGGCCACCCCGATGGTAGTATTAGCCTTATACCACGCCAGGTAAGACACCCCGGCTGCCAATGCGGCAATGGCGAAGGCTCCGAAGGCTGAAGGCACAGTTATGACTTTGGAAATTACCGTCCAGCCGCCCACGATGGGTAGAACAAAGAGTGCCAGAACCAGACCGGAAGTTAACTCACGAATGTTAATGGCAATTTTGGGGTCAATCATGGACATGCCGTATACAGCCAAAACTGCTTCAGAACCCCAACCCAGGGCAGCTAAAGAAGCAAAGAGAATGCCCAGGTAGAAGTTTTCGCTGTTGCCGCCTTCCGGCGGTACATAAGATATAACAATGGCGCCCACAACCGAAAGCAGCATACCTACCCAAACACGGGGAACAATTTGTTGTTTAAGAAAAATCCGGGAGAGAATCGCACCCACAATGGGATATAAGGCAGTAATGGTTAACGCATAGGCTGCACCGGCCATGGAAATTCCCAACAGATAGCCGCTGTTTGCCACCGGACCGCCCAATAAAGCAGCTACACAAACCATAAGACCGGGAAAAGTTTTAAGACTGCGAATAATTTCCTGGAAGCGCCCCGCCCCTCCGTTGTAGAGAAGCAGCCAGAGTCCTGCCAAAGAGTCGTTCATGCAAGCGGCGGCTAACGGAATGGCATATACGGCGTATTCATCCCCCAGAGCCGGAACGAGGCCCAGGGCAAGCCCCAGCAGCACATTGTTCATGCCCCAGGTGCATCCGCTAAAGAGACCGGTAAAGATACCTTTTCTGGCAAATTGGGCATTTAGTTTTTCCTTCATCGCAATTGCTGTTTGATTTGCCGACATGTGGACTTCTCTCCCTCCTTATTGGGCGGAATACCTGAAGAAGTCAGTTTCTTCAGATATTCCGCAGATAGACAGCTAATTAAAACTTATCCAAAACCGTTCTGCTGATAATTTCATCCTGAACTTCCTTGCACAGTTCAACGAAGTAAGCGCTGTAACCGGCTACCCGGATAATTAAGTCGCGGTACTTATCCGGCTCGGCCTGGGCTTTTTTCAAGATTTCATTGTCAACATAACTGAATTGCATTTGGCCGTTGCCAAGAATAGATGCAGTGCGCAGCAGGGTAATCAGTCCGTTTTCTCCTTCCGGCGTTTCCAAAATACCCCGCAAGAGCTTGAAGTTGTGCACCATGCCAATGTTCATGGACTCGTTGCTCAGCTTGCTGACCGATTTAATAATGGCTGTGGGGCCATATTTATCCGCACCCTGGGTGGGACTGATGCCGTCTGACAGGGGGCTCCAGGCAAGCCGCCCGTTAGGTGTGGCACCGGTAAGTTCGCCAAAGGGTGTGTTGTTGGAAATGGACAAGGTGCCTAAGGAGAAGCGGGAATACAGCATTTTGTAAGTGTTAAGAACCCGCTCGGTCCAGTTAATAATATCGGCGGCAATGAAGTCTGCATAGTCATCATCATTACCATATTTGGGCGCATTTAAACAATCTGTGCGAACGGCTTCGTAGCCTTCAAAGTTTGCGTCCAGGGCATCCCGAATTTGTTTCAGGGTATATTTCTTGTCATCAAATACCAGCTTTTTAACTGCGGCCATGGAATCGGCATAAGTTCCCAAACCGGAGAAGACAATGCCAGGGCCGTAGTTAACCAGGGCACCGCCGCTGGTTACATCTTTACCTTTTTCCATGCAACCTTCAACCAGAATAGACATCAGCGGTTTGGGAGCAAGGTCTCTGTGCACCCGTTGGCTGATTACCGTGCCGATGGCAGATAAGCGAATAATGTGTTCAATTTGCTTTTTGCAGGCTGCGTCAAATTCTTCATAGGTCTTAAAGTTGTCCAGGTCGCCGGTATCAAGACCTTCCTTTTTGCCGCACCATCTCATGACGCCGCGGGTGAAAACAAATTCGATGGCGATGGGCCACTGGGTGTAACCGGTGGATGTCCATTGATAAATCCGGCCTGATTTCTGCGGCTCAACGCAACCCATTAAGCAGTAGTCCCTGGCATCCTCAATGGAGAAGCCTTTGGCCAGCATCATTTTAATGTGGGTGTCATCAAAGTGGCAGGCCGGGAAACCAAGCCCTGCTTTAATGACATCAACAATTTTCTTGAGATACTTCTGCGGTGATTTGTTGTGAATCCGGCAAGCCAGGGAGGGCTGATATACCTTGGTTAAGCGGATGGCATCCATAATCAGGTAAGTCAGCTCATTGGTGGCATCGCCGCCGGTTCTTTTTTGCCCGCCAACCGTGCAGTTGACAAAGGGCTGGTAGCCGGCAAAATACTTGGCACCGGCAGCACTGTTCAGCCACATAATTTCAGAACATTTGATAAAGAAGCAGCTCAACAATTCAAAGGCTTCCAGTTTATTCAGGCGACCGGCTTCCAGGTCAGCTTTGAACATGGGATAAATGTACTGGTCTAAACGGCCAAGTGAGATACCGGTTTGGTTTTCTTCCACCACAAACAACGATTGCAAAGTCCAGACAGATTGCAATGCCTCGTGGAAGGTGCGGGGCGGATTAGCCGGTACGTTGGTTAAGATATCGGCAATTTTATACAACTCGGCTTGGCGGGTGGCGTCAGGCTCTTTGTCCGCCAGTTCTCTGGCATAATCAGAAAGCCGCTTAGCATAGGCTAAGACGCCTTCACAAGTTTCAATGGCTGCTTTATAAAAGTAAATCTTGTCGATATCTTCCGGGTTTTCCATGGATAATTGACTGAGCTTTTCCATGGCTTCCCTTTTAATACCATTGATACCCTTTTTAACCAGGATTACGTCATAGCCCGGGCAGGTATCGCCGCCGCCGTTTATCTGGTGATAAGAAAGATCGCTGACGAAGGCTTCGCCAGAAAAAGACCACAGACCGGCTTCCTCATATTGTTTCTGGCAAACCTCATCAACACTTTTGCCTTCCCAATAGGGGAAAATCTCTTCCCGCAGTATACGCTTGTCCTCTTCGCTAATTTCATATGGGTCCTGCGGTCTGGTGGACATGGTGTCCAATTCATCACGAATCCATCTCCAGGCAATATCCGGCGATACTGCCCCGGCCCGCGGTTTGCCGCAGGGGTGCCCCACAATCAGCTCGTCCTTTTGAATCAGCAGGGGCGCTGTTTCGCAAGCCCTTCTGAAACACTTGGCCCGCAACAAAATTTTGGGCAGTCCTTCGTTTTCTTTGGTTACCTGGGTAAAGGCAATGGCACGATGGATGCTGACACTGGGCTTAGCCTTTAAGTAATTCGCGCGCAATCGTTCCAGGCGCGGTGTCAGTCCTGTGATTTCACCTTCGAACGCCGGTGATTTGGCGGTTTGCTTAGCTGCCGGACTGTTTGCGGATAGTTCTTTGGTAATTCCCTGAAACAGCTTCATAATGGCGGCTGTTTCTTCGGGGGATAGGTGTTTTGTGGCATCCGCAAATTTACTTGCGAATTCTTTAATATCCAACCGTCCGTCCTCCTTTTTGTTTATTTAGCAACATTTAAAATGATTTACATAGAATTTTCCTTAAGTCTTCTTGAGAAGGTTGTTTGGGATTAGTTGCGGTACACCGGTCATTGAGAGCAATTAGAGCCATATTGGCTAATTGATCCTCAAATTTGTTTTTGTCGATACCTAATTGGCTTATGCCGTCCGGTATTCCCAGTGACTTCTTCAAGTCTTTAACGGCCTGCAGGAAGTTCACGACCCCTTCCCGGTATGTACGGGCAGGCAGGTTTATTACGTTCGCTAACCTGGCGTATCTTTCGGCCACGTGCCGGCTGTCGGGATTGTTCAAATCAGCATTATACTCGATCACCGCACTTAGCAAGAGAGCATTGGCCCGTCCGTGAGGTATATGAAAAGTTCCTCCCAGGGCGTGCGCCAGGCTGTGGTTGATGCCCAAGCCTGCGTTGGTAAAGGCCATGCCGGCTATACACGAGGCATTTTGCATGCGTTCCCGGGCAGTTACATTGCCCGTATCGTTATACAATGTTTTAAGATTTTCAAAAATTAACTGAACTGCCTTTTCTGCCAGGGCATCTGTACAAGGAGTGGCCTCTGTGGAAACGTATGCTTCAATAGCATGCACCAGCGCATCCATACCGGTATCTGCCACCACCGGCTGGGGAACATGCTGGATGCAGGTAGAATCAAGTATGGCGATGTCCGGCGCCATCCACTCGTCCACAATGACTACTTTTTGCCCGTCAGCAGTTATCACCGAAAAGTTGGTCACTTCAGAACCGGTGCCACTGGTGGAGGGTATAGCAATAAACAGGGGCTTTTTAAATTCCTCGCCGGCGGCTTTTTTAAACTGCCACAGGGAATATAAAATACCTTTGGCCGCGTCAATGACAGAACCGCCGCCCAGCGCAACCACAACATCCGCCTGGGCAGCCAGGTACTTCTGCATGCCTGCCGCAATTACTTTGACATCCGGGTCGGGTCGTACATCGGTAAAAACCGCTGTCTTTAAACCTGCTTCAGCCAGGTAATCTATGGCTTTTTGCAGATACCCCAACTTCTCCATAATTGCGTCAGATACAATAAAGGCAAAGGACCCTTTGATTTCTTTGAGAAATTGCATGGATCCTTCATTAAAATAAATCTTGGGCATAATGGTAAAACGTTTCATTCTGTCGTCACCTCAATTGTTCCCGCACTGCCTAAGACGCTTAACTAACTCTTCAAGCAACTCTTTTAAATCATGCGCGCTTTCGCCGGCAGGGCTATGGTTGCCGTTATTTAAAACTTCCCCAACCCAGCCAACGTTAGTTACATCCGCCAACTGCCGTACACCATAGCCGACTTTCCGGATATTAACCAGGTTCATGGGGGAAATGTTGTCAGAAGTATACCCGCCGCCCGCAGCCCCCGTGCCCAGGGTTAAGGCCGGAAACAAATTGGTAGTTGCTCCTATGCCGCCCAGCGTGGCAGGGGTATTTACCAGCACCCTCGAGACCGGCTTTTTAAGGGCAAATTCCCGTATCACTTGCTCGTTTTGCGAATGAATAATCAGCGTATGACCCAAGCCCTCATTAATAAGCAACTCTATACATTTCTCACAGGCATTGCGCCAGTCTTTTTCTACGTAAAAGGCCAGCACCGGACAAAGTTTTTCCCGGGAATAAGGGTTAGTGGGAGACACATATTTTTGTTCTGATATTAATACGGTGGTATCCTCCGGCACGGTAATGCCGATGCGCTGTGCCAGTTCATAGGCCGGCCTGCCGACAATTTCGGGATTTAAGCTGCCGTCACGGCGGTAAAAGTATTTGCTGAGCCTTTCCGATTCCAGGGCGGACATGAAGTAAGCTCCGTTTCGCTTCAGCTCCCGCCTTACTTCATCGGCTATACATTCTTCGGCCACGATGGATTGTTCGGAAGCCGAAACAACTCCGTAATCAAAGGTTCTGCTGGCAATAATATCCGCTACCGCCTTTTTTATATCAGCGGAACGCTCAATAAAGGCCGGACCGTTACCCGGCCCACCATAAATGGTTGGTTTGCCGGATTTATAGGCTGCCTGAACCAGCTTGGGCACCCCGGTAATTAAAATAAGCGAGGTGTCCGGGTGGTTCATTAAAGCCACGGTTCCGTCATGGGCCAGTGTCCGCAAATAGCCAACAGCGCCGCTGGGCAGGCCGCTGTCTTCCGCTGCCCGAATTAATATATCAAGCACCTTGCCAATGGTTCTTTTCGCCTTTGGATGCGGTGAAAAAATAATGGCATTGCCGGATTTAACAGCAATTAATGTTTTGTATATGGTAGTGGACACAGGATTGGTTGACGGCGGCAAAGCAACAATTACACCGACGGGCACCCCGATATCCATGGTTTGATTGACTTTATCTTCGCCGATAATGCCAACCACTTTCATATCCCTGATTTTCTTGTAGAGAAAATCACTGACAAAGACATTTTTAACAAACTTGTCTTGCCATCTGCCAAAACCCGTTTCTTCACAGGACATGACAGCCAGTTCCTTGGCGTATTTTAATACCTCTTCAGCCATACGCCGGACAATTTTATCCAACCTCTCCTGGGGAAAGGCGGCCAGCACCTTCTGTGCTTCCCGAGCGTTTTCTACAAGAATGCGAGCCTCTTGGACGGAAAGCAAGTCGTTGTCAATTCGATGCATCCTTCTCCCCTCCTTTCCGCTCTCCCATACCTGGCTTATTACCAATCAATCACGTATCTGGCAACAATCTTTTCTACATCCTGATGCGGCCGGGCAATAACGTTGGAGCTGTAGACCTTGCCCACCTTTTCAGCAGCCTTAACGCCGGCCTCCACCGCCGTTTTGACTGCTCCTACGTCACCACGTACCACCACAGAAATTAAACCGGAAGCCACGTTTTCATAACCGACCAATTCTACATCCGCCGCCTTGCACATGGCATCCGCAGCTTCCAGCACCGAAACCAAACTGTAGGTTTCAATAAATCCCAAAGCTTCATTTTTATTCATGCGGCTGCTCCTCCAAATTTTAATTTCTTACTCCGCATCAATGTCATGTCTGGAAACAATTTTACCTACCCGGCTAATGGGACGCGGCATGACGTTATACGCCGTCAGCTCGCCTATGGCAGCAGCTGCGGCTGCCCCTTGTTCTACCGCCGACCTCACCGCAGCAACATCACCTTTAACCATAACCGTGACAAGCCCGGAACCCATGTTTTCAAAAGAAACAAGCACCACATCCGCGGTTTTGCACATTACATCAACCGCTTGAATCGCCGGCACCATGCCTCTTGTTTCAATCAGCCCCAACGCTTCTTCGCCATGGTATTTCATTAATACAACTCCCCTTGCTCAAATTTCTTCCCGGGTTGCCCACCTTTTGGGCCTGCAAACAAAATTGTCGGACAATTTGTTTGATTATTTTCAATTTAATAATAGCGCAGGAAGGAGAAAATTTTTTGAATAATGAATATGTATGATTAGCATTATTGTGTCTAGTGAAAATCGGTTATTGAACTAAATCGACTTAATTGAAAAATCCGGACAAAAATTTAATTATGGTTTAATCTGGTTTGATAAATTCAGTAATTAGATGCCAAATTATGAATGTTTTGTGTCAAATATATACCGATTAAACTTACTTTTAACCAGCACCGTCCAAATCATTGATCTTGTGAACTTTTTCTGCTATAGTAAATAAACAATATACCTTTCATAATCATTTAGTTGGAGTTATGTATGAGGATTGAAGATTTAGTTCAAGAAAAGTTACGCCAAGTTTTTCACGATGATAGCATTGTGTTTGACAAAACTTGTTTTGCCGGCGGGCTTACCAATTACAACTATATAATGAATATTAAGGGTACTGAATATGTAATCAGGCAGCCGGGCGGTATGACAGAACAGATCATTGATCGTTCTATTGAAAGGATAAATAATAATATCGCCTCAGAGTTTGGTGTAAACTCTGATTGTATTTTTTTTGATGAAGTCAGCGGTATTAAAATAAGTGTTTATATTGATAACAGCCTGAACATAGCTCAAGCCAACCCCTGTTTGCCGCAAAATTTATCTTCTGTTGCTAATATAATGAAAAAAATTCATTCTTTGCCAAAGCATTTCCCAAACCGTTTCGATTGGCCAACAGAGCTGGCTAAATATGAACAAATTATTCAAAAGCAGCGCGGCGATTTTTTCTTTGATTACCATGGTCTGAAAAATCAATTGTTTGATTTTTTCCGGCAAAATATTAAAAATACTATACTGGCCCCCTGTCATAACGATACTGTACCTGAAAACTTTCTTATTGATGAAAGAGGAAGGATATATCTTATTGACTGGGAGTATTCAGGCATGAACGACCCTTGCTGGGATGTGGCAGCTTACATCATTGAATCCAAACTGCCTGCTGAAGCCATAGATTTTTTAATTGAAAAATATTTCAACCGCCCGCTGACCCCTGAAGAGGAAGCAAAAATAAAAGGCTTTATGGCAGCTCAGGATTTGCTTTGGACAGTATGGGCCTTAATCAGGCATTATAACGGCGACGACTTTTTGGAATATTGTTGTTTCCGCTACGAACGTTTTCGCAAAAATATTAAAGCATTAACCCAACATACCCATTGTTTAATTGCCGACATGGTTACGCTTTAAGTTATCTGTCACCGATTAGCCAAACATAGAACGCCCGGGCAGGCAACTAAGCCATATCCCGGGCGTTTGTATGCTTAAGATGATATATTAAATTTCTCCAGTATCGAGGTAACTTTATAATCTCCTGCAATGAATTCTCTTTTTACCATACCTTCACAGAAATATGTTTAAAGTCATAAAGAAAAAGCTTTGTCCAGAACTTCAATTACTTTTAACACTTGCAGAAGATCAAGGGGGTAGTTTGTAATTAGTTGACTGGCTTCAGGAATAAAACCTTTTATTATGGCTTCAGCAGCCGTAATACAGTTTATAGCGTCATCCTCAGTGATCGGTTTCATTCCATGAGCAACAATTGATTCATTTCTTTTACCGCGAAGTTCTTCTAACAGCTCAAAGATTCCCAAAGACTGGAACGTTTGTCCCCGTTTGACCATAATAGTTTGCTTATTTAATTTGTTAAAAGTTTTATCCTGTAATACTTCTTTGAGAATTTTAACAGAATTAGCAATTGATATTTGTTTTATGCCTTGAATAAAATATTTTGATTGCCAAATAGCTTGCACGCAGTTCTGATTTTGACTGTTTTGCAAATCCTTTGGTTCAATTTGATAATGTTTTCTAAAATAGTAGAACAATACACCTTCATATATTCTCCAAAATCTGGAAAGAGCATCGGTATAATCCGACCTGACCAAGCGACGTCTTGCATTCATATACAGGTCAACCAGGTTATACTGATTTTCCCTCTCATGGTTTTGTTTTAGTTCTGCCAGTACTTTCACCTGAGGTTCTAAAACATTAACCAGTTCTGATAAATCCCTGGCCTTACAGGACTCGACATATACGCTATTAAGTCGTTGGTAAGCATCATTATAGCGGATTAAATCCCAGCTTTGATATGCTTTGAATATTTTTGCCAGCAATTGTGCCTTTTCTTTACGGTAAGAGTATAAAGTGATATCCTTAAGCCTTTCACATTCCTGTGCTATCCCTTGAAACAAAAACTCTCTGGCATATTGTTTGATACGAGCCAATAGGTTTTCTTCTTCCAAAAAAGTTACTTCCAAACGGTTAATCCGCTTATCTTGATTATACAGTGGATTGGCCACCTGCCATAAGTGGCAATTTGTTAACATGCCGGCATTGGCCAGAATCAACCAGGTACTTTTAAGTTGAGGTGTTCCTGATGAACAGTTTATATGAAATTCACATTCCACTTGTTTGGTCTCTTGCAAAATCCCTTCTATTGTTCTCCTGGTTAAAGGTAAAATAACAGCATAATCAGTAGGGTCAGAAAATGGTAACGGTCTTATAAATACATTAATCTGGTTGCTGACCTCACTTTTAATCCAATTTTCTGTGTCTACCGCCCTGGACTGGGTTTCACTTCTCACGTTAAATCCTGCTGCAGTTGGAAAAAGGTATACTGTTTCCGGTTTGAGATGCCGGCAAAGAGTAACAATTGAACCTTCTTCACTTGTCTTATCCGAATAGGGATCCTGTTCCCCGACAAATGACAGCAATACCTTCAACTTTAATCCTCCCATCGGGCCGGAATACTGAAGGCCAAGGCATATTGCAATACCTGTACATGCTGGGGAGCAATATTCTCGACCATCCGGCCGTAGAAATGCTTGATCGGTCCATTCGCTCGAAATACAGAACCTGCCTTTATCATGATCAGGGGGCTTTTAAAGGGGTTTCCCGACATCGCCAGGTGTTCGCCCAACTTACCATATTTAACCAGTATGCTGTAATTACCTTCTACCGGATCGCTGGGTGCCGGCACGAAATTCGATAAGCTAATAAATGCATTGGCATTTTCTACCGCTTTAAAATTATATTTCTCAACTCCAATTACATTGAAACAACCCTTGCCGACTGATTTCCTCTTACCAAATCCCATACTACCTAACTGTTCAAAAACATTTAAAAGCAATTCTAATAAACCTACTTCTTTTACTTTTATATAGACGGAAAAATAATTATAATCTGGATGCAAATAACTTTCTTCCAACTCATAAAGTTGGCCACCCTCACGTGTAGAGCCAGTTATGCGGTTAATTTGGTTATATAAATTAGCCGATAAAATAATTGGCGCCTTTTTAGTTTCTATGGAGCAAAATGAACCGGCAGCCAATTGGTTAAATTCTGCAGGTGTCAGATACAAAATCTTTTTCAGCCGTTTACCCTCTCGGGCCTGGTTCAGTTCTTCTTTAAAACTGGCGGGAGCAGCTCTTTTCATCTTTACCATGGGTTTTGGTAATAAATCTCCTGGAAAAGCGTTGGAAAGAACAAACCAGGGACGACCCGCACAGAAATCGCCAAGCATGGTTTTTAGATATTCATTTCCCTTAAAATACCTGATCACCCAACAAAGACCGCCAAAGATGGCATCTGCCTGAAATGGTGTGATAAAACTGCCTTTGGGTTGTATTTTTATGCGGTAAATTTCCACAGTTCTTCCCCTCTTATAACTCAAGTGGTTCGTTATCCAGGGTAAGGTTAATAAAACGAACCTTGCCATACCCTCTGGAACCGCAAGCACCCAGATAATCCTTTTCAATCAAGCCTAAACCCTCTTTAACAAAATTTAGCATGTCTTTTTCACTATCTTGGTTAAAAATTTTCAACACTATTTCAAAATTAAATTCCGTCCCGGCAGGCACCCGTTCATTAGGTCTAGGGTGGTTTGCTTTACCAGTTTTTCGGTTAACCAGATTTTCGTACTTCACTTCAGAAAAAAAGATTCCTTTGTCCCGGTTGGCCACCTTTAATTCTTCAATCCATTCGGCAGTTAAGTTAGCATCTCTTACGATAATACGGGTCGGCCCCAACTTGCTCTCTTTAGCTTTATGAGTACCAAAAATCCTGCACACCTGACAGTTGCCACAGGTGCATGGTTCTCCGGTTTCTTGAGTTTTTGAAGAATGTCTTAACTCTAACAAGGCACGCATTTTCCCCTTTAAAGACGAGCCGGGAATATAAGGCAAACCAGTTAGGGGATGACGGATAATAGGATTATCATTGCCGCCGATTTCAATATCGTCGTTAGAACCGCCAATCCGTAGGCCGGTCTCGCACAATATGATTCCTTTAATCGTTACATATTTGATAAGTTCCATGATTAGTTCCTCCTACCCTCATTATCTTTAAAGTAGGCCACCACGCTCTGAAAATGTTCAACAAACCCAATTAAGTTCCTCGGGCTTTGCTCGGCCAATGCTACATTAGTATTTATAAAAATAAGAAATGCTTCTGGCACAGTTGCAGTTTTTCTCCTGACAGCGTAATTAGCATTGGGGTAAAACTTGTATAAATCTGGTTTTATTTCATCAAAGTTTTTATTATCTTTATATCTGGTATATATATCTCTTAATTTGTTATAAAATCGTCTGAGGGAAGCGCTTGTCATACCGCCGGCTGCCAGCACGCCTGCCACCATCTCGGCTTCTTTTGTGAATATTTCTTTCCTTAAATACCCCTGATCGTTATAATATCCTTCTTTTAAGTAATCAGGTTTTAGTCTGGCGTTAACATTGACTTGGCTGTAATGACGATCGACCGTTCCTCCCTGCTGCTTTTTGGGGGTTTCTCGGGGATTACACTGTATACAGTACTGGTAATCTCCCAAGGTTTTCTTTCCGCAGATACGGCAATTACCCATACAATCACTCCTTTGCATATAGGGCATATTTGACCAGTAAATCTAAATAAACTAAATCTTCGTGGTCAATGTTTTTCAGGTTTTGCGTCCACAGCAACGCATTAAGTTTATCTGCATTAAGTTTATCTTTGGTAAATTCATTGGCCGGGGGGAAGTATCTTGCCACTGTATATGTAAGCAGTGGTAAATATTTGAGCCCCCGGGCATCACCATTATCGTAGTAAAGTTTATAAATTTTAAAGAGTCCGAGAAGTTTTCTCACGAAACCTGTAGATAAGGTGTCATTGTTTACCCAGCCTGCCAACCGTTCAGCACTATTCAATAGTTGTTCTGCTTTACTCCATTTGCATGTCCTGCCCAAAAATGTTAACTGGTTTCTTCCTTCAGTTTCTCCTTTAAGTACGGTTTCTTTGGATTGTTCCAGTGCATTTTCAGCTACTACCACGCTTCTTGACACCGGTATGCCCGGTTTTAATAAGCTTACTGCGGCAGAAAGGGTTATGTTTGTATTGTTATTGGTAAATTCTGAAAACTCTTTTTGCACCTTTATGGCTAGTTTTATGATCTCATCCCAAGGCCCAACAATTAATAGGTCATCGCCACCGGAGAAAACCGTATAACAGTTATTAAACTGATTGTTCAATAACTGTTCTACCCGGCCGGAAAAGAATAAATCAAGCATGCGGCTCATGGTAGCAATCCTGGAAATGCTGTTTCTGTCGGCTTGTTGATTGCGAAGGCCGAAAACAAATAATTGCCCTAGGTTATCTACATCAGCCTTCAGATAGCCTAATAATTTACGGCCCCTCGCCCGGTTAGCCAAGCAATCAAAGTATAACGGTTGACCGGGAGAAGGCTGTTCGTCTTGGCAACCAAGACAATTACTACAGTTATCCTCATGGGCGAGAGGTATATAATTTGCCGTAAATCTGGGTAAAGCCGGGTGGTTTGCTATCTCCCCAACCTCCGAACCAGTTAGTTTGTAAACAAGATAAGCCGGGTAATCCTTTGCCGGTACATGAGAAAAAAGTGAAATACTGTAGTTTTCGTAAATATGAAAAGTATTTCTCTTGTATTGGGCAGGCACATTGCTGCGGGTGAAAGCAATATATTCGGTACTTGGCAACAAACTGCCCATATGCAGGTCACGCTGACAATGCCAGCATAAATCGTCATGGCTTCTTGCTGAATAAGAAACAGTTCTTTTATTACAGCTTCGACACAATTCAGTAGCTGTCTGCGACAAATTTATTACAAATTGTTCACTGGCCCATGTACCGTTATTAACCAGGTAACCTTTGAGTGGTGTGCGTTTTCTATGGTTTAATTCTTCCGACAACTCAGCCAAAATGCCTCCAAAATCACAAAAAGCCTGACCGTTAAAAGTTGTTTGGGCTAAGTTTATAACAATTTCACCATTGAATTCGTTAACTGACCATTGATCAAGTTCGTTTTGCCACTTAACAATTTTTTGTTCTGAACCCGATATATTAGGAACAAGAACATAAAATTTACCGCCTGAAGACATAACTACATTGGTTATTGGCAAACCAAAAATTTCTATTAATCTGTGACTTATAATCTCGCTTAACATGTTAAGGAAAAATGACCTTGCCCTTAACCGTTTAGCCACTCCGCCTACACCTATATTGGCAATATCAAAAATATAATTCTGGATGCCTGAAATATCTCCAACAATAATACGAAATTTATTTTCTTTTTTATCAGTTATTGCCTGTTCATTTTTTAATGAATCTTTTTCTTCGTGATAGCGGTACAGACAAGCAGCTATAGCGCTGGTAGTACGCAGATGATCAAATAATGAAATATCTGGTAATGTTTCCTGTGTGTTTGAAGGAATACACCAAGTATAGCGTTGCAATAAGGCCAGCAGATGAGTAAACAGGCAGTTAAATTCAGCCAAGTTAATACTGGTGGCCAATGTTTTAAATTCCTCGCCAAAGGCATTTAAATATTTATTTGTTTGTTGTAGATCCAGCGTTTTAAATGATTTAGGGAAAGCATTAACAGGGTTGAGTGTATGCAGCTTGTAGTGATAAACTTCCGGGGTAGAGTGATTTAACTTTAAACGGGCAAAAACTGAGGCCAAGGGAACAGTTTTATAATCCCTATATTCGCCCGACTGTTCTCCTCGCTCAGCGGAAGAGTAATTATCTGCGGTACTAATCAAATAAGCCAGTGGTCTGATTTTAGGGTCAGCCTGTTGCACCAAAAGTTCAGACGGAAAAATATGTGATTCATGATGGCGTTGTACCAGCTCAATTAATAATTGTACGTCTGTTACTTTTTCGAATACCAAGGACCATGCTTTAACAAAACCAGCCGATAACGCCGGATGCTTGCCTGATACTTTAAGGGATTTGGCAAAATCGCCCTTTTGCAAAAACTTACCAATATCATGCAATAGCCCTGCTAATAGGATTGTTTGGTATTCTTTATTCATGTTACGCCCCCGAATACTTTTCTTGACAAATTCAAGTTTTTATTTAAAAAATCCTCCATATTTTGTTTAAATATTCTGTCGTTTTTTGACGAAGTAACAATTATATTACACAGATTGTAAAAGGCGAAAATTTATCAGCAAGATCATTAACAAGTAAATTTATTCCCACAGACAGAAAATTGTTCTTTCAGTCCCCTTGTTTATCGGGCAATGGTTGTAACGGCGTTAAACTTTATGACACCAGAACACAGCCACCGCATTTCAGTCCCCTTGTTTATCGGGCAATGGTTGTAACAATCCGGCCGTATTCGTATTCCCGAATCTGAGGTAGAAATTTCAGTCCCCTTGTTTATCGGGCAATGGTTGTAACAATACTAAGGCCGGGGCAAGAGAAAGGTTGCTATATAATTTCAGTCCCCTTGTTTATCGGGCAATGGTTGTAACTCAGAAGTTGCAAAAGAGATTCAACTAATTAAACATTTCAGTCCCCTTGTTTATCGGACAATGGTTGTAACCAATAATGGGCATAGACCCGGGCAGAGTCAATACAGATTTCAGTCCCCTTGTTTATCGGGCAATGGTTGTAACTACATTGACACAGCCACGGGCTTTTGGTTGGACCTAAATTTCAGTCCCCTTGTTTATCGGGCAATGGTTGTAACTCAGCGGCCAGCCGTAGGGCCTCTGGCAGAGTTTGTATTTCAGTCCCCTTGTTTATCGGGCAATGGTTGTAACCCCATAAACCAAACATATGTGTGAGGTGACATCATATTTCAGTCCCCTTGTTTATCGGGCAATGGTTGTAACACAGGAGGTTGTAACAGGAAGGCATAGACACAGGAATTTCAGTCCCCTTGTTTATCGGGCAATGGTTGTAACCCCTGGGGATGCAGCAAGCAGTGGAAGAATATCGCGGAAATTTCAGTCCCCTTGTTTATCGGGCAATGGTTGTAACCGCTTGAGGGGAGGACAAGCTAATGGACCGCCTAGAGCATTTCAGTCCCCTTGTTTATCGGGCAATGGTTGTAACGTAAAAGCCAACGACGGGAAAGTGGACGGCCCTTTCGATTTCAGTCCCCTTGTTTATCGGGCAATGGTTGTAACATATTTTTTGTCCGGCAACCCAGCCAGGACGATTGTTAATTTCAGTCCCCTTGTTTATCGGGCAATGGTTGTAACTCGCCTCGATGAAATCGGCCGCATTCTCGGCGGCATTTCAGTCCCCTTGTTTATCGGGCAATGGTTGTAACCCGCGGATTATCAGAGCAGGCAACGTGCTACAGTTTATTTCAGTCCCCTTGTTTATCGGGCAATGGTTGTAACGGCTTAACCGGATGGTCCAGAAGTACGCCAGGCAGAAATTTCAGTCCCCTTGTTTATCGGGCAATGGTTGTAACTTCAGCACCATCGTTAAACCTCTTTTCAGCCTTGTTGATTTCAGTCCCCTTGTTTATCGGGCAATGGTTGTAACCCTGTTGAAGGCGTCAGACTTCGACAATATTTCTTAAAATTTCAGTCCCCTTGTTTATCGGGCAATGGTTGTAACGCCTGATGATGCTTTCAGCCAAGCAGTCTCTTGAAAATTTCAGTCCCCTTGTTTATCGGGCAATGGTTGTAACAACTCTTGGGGAATCCCTGGGCGGCAAAGAGTTCTTTATTTCAGTCCCCTTGTTTATCGGGCAATGGTTGTAACGCTTGTTAGCTTGTTGATATAGCTCCAAGGACCAATTATTTCAGTCCCCTTGTTTATCGGGCAATGGTTGTAACCAAATCCGCAATCTTGTGAACGGCCATGCGCACTTCATTTCAGTCCCCTTGTTTATCGGGCAATGGTTGTAACAGGTACTTTTACCTATTCCTTGGGGACCGACTAATATATTTCAGTCCCCTTGTTTATCGGGCAATGGTTGTAACGATCTCGGCGGCCAGTCGGTCAATAGATACGTTAGCCATATTTCAGTCCCCTTGTTTATCGGGCAATGGTTGTAACCGATTCAAAGAAGCCTACATTAAGCGCTTCAACGATAATTTCAGTCCCCTTGTTTATCGGGCAATGGTTGTAACATTATACCCTCTGCAAATTAGTGGAACAGACTTCCACATTTCAGTCCCCTTGTTTATCGGGCAATGGTTGTAACGGTAAACGCTTGCTTCATTGAGGATTACTGCCAGTTATTTCAGTCCCCTTGTTTATCGGGCAATGGTTGTAACGCCTTACGCTCAAGGGCTGTTGATGTTGCGTCGAATTTCAGTCCCCTTGTTTATCGGGCAATGGTTGTAACGGGTATCGCTTGATTCTTCGCGACGTCGTCGCTAACTATTTCAGTCCCCTTGTTTATCGGGCAATGGTTGTAACTTACTATGATAGCTCGCCAAGAAGTGCTAGCTTTTCTATTTCAGTCCCCTTGTTTATCGGGCAATGGTTGTAACCTAGCGAAGGGGGTGCTGTAAATGGCAGAGGTATATTATATTTCAGTCCCCTTGTTTATCGGGCAATGGTTGTAACTATCGGAGATAACTAGGCGAAAAAGGGGGTCTCTCAAATTTCAGTCCCCTTGTTTATCGGGCAATGGTTGTAACGCAACAGCCTCCGGTGCAGCAGGGTGAAACCTAGGTATTTCAGTCCCCTTGTTTATCGGGCAATGGTTGTAACATTACAGCTGCTTTTCTTAGTGGAGCTGAATCTTTAAAATTTCAGTCCCCTTGTTTATCGGGCAATGGTTGTAACCTCATATTCTTGACTGCAGCCACTTCACTGCCGGTATATTTCAGTCCCCTTGTTTATCGGGCAATGGTTGTAACGAATACTACCGAGCTTTACTCACCGCAGATGTCTACAATTTCAGTCCCCTTGTTTATCGGGCAATGGTTGTAACGGTCGCAGAAAATGTGAAAGGCTTAAAACCCTTCATATTTCAGTCCCCTTGTTTATCGGGCAATGGTTGTAACGCTTCCAAGCACTTCTGACTTCTTGATGTTGTATGTATATTTCAGTCCCCTTGTTTATCGGGCAATGGTTGTAACTTCTGTCCGCAGCGTCTTAACTTCTGATATCTACTTATTTCAGTCCCCTTGTTTATCGGGCAATGGTTGTAACTTATTGAGACTAATTCGCAACCCGACTTTACCCTCAGATTTCAGTCCCCTTGTTTATCGGGCAATGGTTGTAACTAACGTTCTTCACAAGGCCCTAAAGGACGCTGTGAAGATTTCAGTCCCCTTGTTTATCGGGCAATGGTTGTAACATTAAAGATGATATCTTGCATAGCATTAACCTCCTTATTTCAGTCCCCTTGTTTATCGGGCAATGGTTGTAACCGCATGAAGTTGCCGATCAGGTTACGACCCCAAGATTATTTCAGTCCCCTTGTTTATCGGGCAATGGTTGTAACGCATATAGGTATTATATGTGGAGGGGGAAACAATGATATTTCAGTCCCCTTGTTTATCGGGCAATGGTTGTAACTGATGGTTTCGTCTGCAAGCAGCTTGTCTATCTCACATTTCAGTCCCCTTGTTTATCGGGCAATGGTTGTAACATGTTAAATATATGAAAACTAAACAAAAAGGATTTTATATTTCAGTCCCCTTGTTTATCGGGCAATGGTTGTAACATCATAGATTTCATAATATAGAAGTTGAATATGTTTTATTTCAGTCCCCTTGTTTATCGGGCAATGGTTGTAACAGGGTATGTGTAACCTGGTTCCTCTGTTCTGCCACATTTATTTCAGTCCCCTTGTTTATCGGGCAATGGTTGTAACCCACACGTGATTGCATAAAATTTATCAAATACTTTTTTATTTCAGTCCCCTTGTTTATCGGGCAATGGTTGTAACTTATCTATTGGCACAGTTACTTTTACTGTTTCTAATTTCAGTCCCCTTGTTTATCGGGCAATGGTTGTAACAAATCCACTTGAACTATTTGAACATTTACTTTTCTTTTCATTTCAGTCCCCTTGTTTATCGGGCAATGGTTGTAACAAATCCACTTGAACTATTTGAACATTTACTTTTCTTTTCATTTCAGTCCCCTTGTTTATCGGGCAATGGTTGTAACAAATATGCAAATAGTTTGCAAATGTTAATATAAAAGGATTTCAGTCCCCTTGTTTATCGGGCAATGGTTGTAACCGAGCTGGGCGGCAAGACAACTACGCAAAAGCTATTGGATTTCAGTCCCCTTGTTTATCGGGCAATGGTTGTAACACGAGTGGGCAGAACAAGATCAAGTTGTATGTTCAGACTTATTTCAGTCCCCTTGTTTATCGGGCAATGGTTGTAACTTAAAGAATAATCATTAATTCTATCTTGTAATTCTTCATTTCAGTCCCCTTGTTTATCGGGCAATGGTTGTAACAAGAAGGTCGGCAAAATCGTCTCCCGCTGGCACTATGTATTTCAGTCCCCTTGTTTATCGGGCAATGGTTGTAACGCAATGGTTAGATAATAACAACAAAAAAATACATATTTCAGTCCCCTTGTTTATCGGGCAATGGTTGTAACAGTAAAAACTGAAATATATTGTTGTTATTAATATTGTATTTCAGTCCCCTTGTTTATCGGGCAATGGTTGTAACTTAAAAAAGGAGTGTATAATATGTTAATTTTAAATCAATTTCAGTCCCCTTGTTTATCGGGCAATGGTTGTAACTTGTTTTTCTTTTTGTTTATCTACTTTCTTTTCAATAAAATTTCAGTCCCCTTGTTTATCGGGCAATGGTTGTAACGCAAAATGGTATTTGCCTTTTTAACGAACTAGAATTATTTCAGTCCCCTTGTTTATCGGGCAATGGTTGTAACCGACTTTGGAAAATGGCTATCAGGCCTTGGTTTTACTGGCTTTGCAGCAATCAAAATAATTTAAAATAATAGTTTTTTCTCGAAAATATATATCTTGCATAAAAAACCCCTTCTTTTGCGAAAGTTCTTTTAAAATAACTGCTATTCATATTCTCCTTCTTTATAGGTTAATGGCAAAATTGATAATAAGGGCAAGTATCTAAACAATCTTTTACGCCTGGGTCAATTTCTTCCTCAACCAGGCGCATTTTTTCATCTCTTTCCTCAATAAACCACTGGCGAAGTTCCTCATCTATGATGTGAATATCTTTTTCTATAAATAGTCGATCATCTTTGATTTTGGCATAAACTATACAGCCCAAATTAACAGGAAATTCGTATATTGCCTCCATAGCAAGCGCATAAGCGGTGGTCTGTAATCGGTGAAAACTTTTCTTTTCACCAAACTTTAAATCTAAAATCATCGGCTCAGAAAAAGTATAAGCATCAATACTTAGATGAGCACTCATCCCAAGGAAAGAACCATCCAGTTTTTGTTCAACCACCAGCGGTACAGCAATATTAACCAGAGAATCTTCCCCTATGTAGGGCTGCTTAACTAAGACATCGTGAATTCTTGAAGTCAGCCGCTGCCTTTCAAATTTTACAATAATCTCAGCTTCTCTTTCTAAACAAGCCTTCTCCTTATCATTAAGCTGAAAATTGTCAGGCACCTTATATGGTTCCCGTTTTTCTAGTTGTTTAAAAATTGTTTTATAACTTGCAATACCGGTTTTATAAATAATTTTTTTGGCTGCTATTATCTCCTTAACTAAGATATCATGTAAAAAAGCACCGCGCAACATAGCTAAATTGGGCTGGCTTCTAACTTTTTGAACCCTTCTTAAATATAAATCTCTGTATGAAGGACAGTAGGCATTTGCTATTTCATATGCTCCCAGTTTTAACTCATAGGGAGGTAAAAGCGGTGGTTGATGCCAATTCCAACCCCGCAATTCATCAACAATATAAGTTTGCCGGGAACGTGGCAAATAACCTTTTAATAAATGCTTTTTCTCTTCATCTGATAAAAAATACATGCTACCTCACATCGTTGCAAAAGTTTCGGTATTCGCAGTCTACACACCTGGCTCTGCCATATGTTGGTGAAGGCATACGCTCTTGACTAACCAGGGTTCGTATTTTTTCCATTATATCCTTTATAAACAAACGGCCATTAGGGGTTATTTCTACCGGCAAAATATTTCCCTCTGGGTGCAGGTGTAAAAAACCGTAGCGAACCGGTTTGTTATAGGTATCCTCCAGCAGCATAGCGTATGCCATAAGCTGGTATTTGTGGTTAAGCGAAGGGCCTCCCCGGGTATATTTGAATTCAACCGGAAAAATTTCTCCGTCTGCTAATATGAGCATATCCAGCCGTCCTTCCAGGCCCAACCTTGCCGAGTACAGCTTGGTGTGATATTTTCTTTCAGCATTACTAAAATTGTAACGTTTAAATGTCCGCCTTTTCTCTAACCTGTCCAACTCGATATGGGCTTCTTTACCATATTCCATTTTGCGGGTATTTTTCTTGTCCACAGGGCATACATAGGTAAAATATATAATCCTTGGACAATACACATATTGCTTAATATCTGTTACCCGTAATTTAATCATTGGTTGGCAGCTCCGGCATGTTACATATGTTTTCAAGCAGTCTTAAATCTTTGTCGCAGATAGGAAAAACCAATATTTTCCCGTTTTTGCACCCTAAAGTTTTCTTTAGCCTGAGTTTAAGTTCTTCCCTCCGGTTATGGTTTAGCTCCCCAAAAAAAGTGCTGTATTGTACATGTTGAAGACCATAATCCCGGCAGGCCTCTAATATTTTATTGCGGATTTTATCTTCCTCAATATCATAAATGACAAAGGTTTTTATGTTTACCACCCGCTTACATAGGGCTTGTATTTAGCCTCACCTCTAAGGAAAGTAGCAATCCTTCGGGCCTGCATTTGAATGATTGTTTGTAAACGGTACTTTTTCCCATGAAACCTCTCAGTCGTTTCCAACCGTTCCTTTATTCTCTCGGCCAGATCACGCCTGGTTTTAAGCGATAGCTGTCCTTCTTCCATTTCAACCGAGCTACCTTTATTGACCATGGCTACCACAACCCGATCCACTACCGGCTGGCGAAATTCTTCAATAAAGTCATAAACCAAGGACTCTTTGCCTGCCCGGTCTACATGCAAAAATCCGGCATAGGGATCAAGACCTGCCAGTATCAAACTTTTTTCAATTTTACTAGCCAGAATGGCATACCCGTAATTCAAAAGAGAATTAATCGGGTCAGTTGCCCCGGCATGCTCCCGGCCTGGAAAATCAATTTTGCTGGCAGTTAGCAATTTAATGCCCTGCCAGTATAGATTCCCCACCCGGCCTTCAATAGACATTATGTGCCCCCTGACATCATCGATACATTTGCCGGAAACGCTGTTAAGCTCTTTAGCTATTACATTTATTTTTTCAATCAGGTATTGAATATTACTAAACAGTTGACCATCCGCACCCTTACGGTATTTAGCAAAATATTTTAACGTGTTGGCCTGGTTTTTCAGTTTACCCTCAACAAACAGTTTTACTATTTGAATGCCTCGCTTGTCTTTATATGATTCATATTGGGCACGGCGGGTTATTACGGTGCCGGTAAGATATGGCGAAATTATGGTAGCATATGGCTTCCCGGTGGATGACAACAAGCTGATGGGAATACCCCTTTGCATACACTCTTGGATACAGTCTGTAGATATACTGGCGCCGGATGTTTCAATAATGATGTTTTGCAATTCGTAAAAGGGTACTTCCAGCACTACCTGGCCTTTTTCTTTTACTACCAACCGTTCTGATTTTTTACCTAAAAATGATCCGTAGTTATATACATATACTTCACTGGGATGTTCCAACAATATCACCGCTGGTAAGTTTTGGCTATAGGATTGCCTTTTATTATTAACTCTATTCACAACATACTAAATTATTAGCCCATATTCATAATTGTATTCGCAATTTGTAATATATTGCTTTAATTTTTCATCCCACCAGACCTTTTCTTCTTTTTTTAGTTTGGCAAGTTGTTTATTTGAAATAGTAACCAATAAATTATTAATATCCAAAGGGGTAGCGGCTTGTCTGGCTTCATCAAGGAATACATATGGAAGTACTTCCTTACCATCAAAAAGATCATCCCATGCTTGTGTTAATTTTTTTATTTTATCGTTTTCCATTACTCCTAAAGGTAACATTTCCTTAATAAAATAACGGTCAAATTCCTCCATCTTTTGAGTTATTTGAAAAAAAAGTTCACCTTTTAAATATTGTGGGTAACTTTTATCCAACAGTTCTTGAATCTCTGACTCTTTAATCTCCCCAGAAGGATTATTTGCTATATATTCACGCAATACAGTTAGGACCTGATGTAAATGCTCTTTTTGATAAGGACTAAAAGGGTTAATGTTATTATCAAAATTGGTAAATACGTTAACAATGCTGGGGATTTTTTTTTGACCTTTTCTATTCACTCGACCAAACCTCTGCAATAAAGATTCAAGAGGTGCAAGCTCGGTAAAAACAGTATCATAGTCAATATCAAGCGATACTTCAACCACTTGAGTGGATATCAACACTTTACCGGGTCTGGGCTGCAGTTCCTCCTCTTTTTTACTTCTATCTTTTGGACAAAATCTTCCATGAATTATCTTAACATCGGTCAAACCCGCTTCACATAATCTTTTACCTATAATGATTGCCCTCGATACCCGGTTGGCAACAACTAATACTGAACCCTGTTTAGAAGCTTCTATAATCTGTTCAATTGCTTTTTCTTCCATAATACTGTTATCAATTAGGCGTAATCGGTGTCTCGTTTTATAATAGTCAAGTGGCGGCACTACAGACTTTACTAATGAAAATTCCTTATACAGCACCTCTCTTAAGTGGGCAGGCATAGTGGCACTCATAAATAAACATTCAGCATCCATAACGTTTTTCATATATTTTGCTGTTACTAATGACATAGCGGTTACTTCCGGATCATAGGCATGAATTTCATCAAAGACCAGTTGAGCTCCCAAAGAAGAACAGATTAAAGCCTCGTAACCTTTCGGGGCAAAAAAGGTTTTTAATAATTGGTATGGTGTACATACCCTAATTGGCGTAGTATTTAACCTGCTCAATGATTCCTGATAGCGTGCTACCTTTTGTGCTTCCTTGTGGGTATAACCTTTCTCCATCAACTCCATATAGCATTGTACTAATGTTTTCCCATGAACAGCAGCAGTTGATTTTTCTCCAAAAATCCTCTGCAACCTTATTACCATGGCATTAATGCTGGCTCTATATGGTAGTATAAAAAATAGTCTACCCCGAGTTTTTTTCTTCTCCCGAACAGAACCTGCCCATAGTAATGCTGCTTCAGTTTTACCGGAACCGGTAGGTGCTATTAATATTTGACTACCGTTTAAGGTACTCAGTTCTTTTTGATGATGATAAAGTAATTCATAATTTCTTTTCAATCCTTTAAGTACTTGATTTATTGATACAAACCCCGGAATTAATTTCATAGGTTTGGCACTGGCTAAGTGGTCCGCAGATAAGATAAACCCTCTGGTAATGGTAGCATAGTGACAAACAGATCGGTTAATTTTTCGCCTAAATCCTTGGCCGGATATAAAAGAATTTATTAATTGATGAATAATAAATAGGTTTTTATAAATTCCTTCCGGTGTAAGTTTATTATTTTTAACAGTGTATGGTGATATTTTAATACCCGTCAGATCAAGAAAATACTGTTCGGCATTTTGCAAAAGTAAATATAAACCTTGTATATGGTGTAATTGTAGCCCCTCAAGCAATTCTTGTATGGTATTAATTTTTTCAAATGGCACTTTAGGCATAAAATAGCTGGGTGAACGCTGTGTTAGATCTAACCAGCCTTTATGATGAAAAGCAATGGCAGCAGCTAAATAAGATTTTTCTTCCTCTGGGATATCTAAAAATTCCAGAAAACCAAGGCTTAGAATTTCATGCCGGTGGCCATATTTTTTCCCTGTTATCAGCATATTTTGAAACCCCGGATGTATTTTGCCAAAGTCGTGCATTAAAGCTCCATAGAGCAGAATTCTTGGTAAGTTAATTTCAGATAACTGCTTTAATTCTTTTTCGTAAAGCACTAAGAACTGTCCCATTTGCTTAACAACATTATCGGTATGTTGAAGTAAAGATAGCCCGGTTTCTCCGGAGCTATCTTTACTTTTCGCCCAAACATCCGCCAGTGCTTGTTTTACCTCAGCTTTATACATTTTGATCTATTCCTTTAATCGGGTGAAACCATAAGCCACGATATAGTTCTCGGCCCAAAAATGTCTTTTTTTCTGTTTTGTCTATTAGTAAATTGTTAAACTCTGAACGGGAAATTATATCTTCCTCTAATCCTTCCCCAAAAATACGCAATGCTTTATCAGTAATCTGCAAATATCTTTCAAAAGCCGGTTCCCTCATTTTATGGTAATTAATAACCATAGGCATATGTACCGGCTCTCCGACCAGAACGTATTGTCTTAAACGCCAGGGAAGTAAAGTGTGCGAGAAAAAAGCCCGGTTGCTTTCAAATAATTCTATATATTCTACAGAATGACAAGTTGCTAAATCCTGGCTGCGCCCCAATAAATAAGCAAACCTAGGACTCAAAAAACCTGCTTTTAAGTGTTCCAATAAATGATGGGGACCTCGAAGATACAAGGTCATGTTAGGTTTTAACAAAAACTGACGTTTTTGAGGGTTAAGACTACCCTCAACATTTTTAGGTAAGTTGCCAAGTTTCTTGTCTTTTTTACCGGTAGATACTTCTAAAACATGCGCCAACTCGACATCCTCACCAATTCCCCGATGAGAAAAAGTATAAGCAAACTCTAAACCGGACGGGTCAAACCATTCTCCTAAAACCCCACAAAGATTACCATAAATGGTTGCCGGTGGTGGCATTACATACGTTGGCAAGCGTCCAATCATAACAAAAGGGTATCTGAATGAGGATGTTAATGCACTAATCTTTATTTTGAGTACTTTTTCTAGACTAGCCATACTTCCTTGTTCTCCTCTAAATCTTTCAAAAACTTGTCTATAACTTCTTTGGGATGCCCTAAAAATGTTTTTCGGAAACCATAATCATCCAACTTAGTAATTTCAGATAATGTTTGAATTAATTTTTCTCTCTGGGCATCTAAATAACCATATGGCAGGCCAACATAAATACCGCTAATTATTTCATCTTTGAATACTCTGGCTGCTTCTTTTATAGCTTCATTTTTAATTTCGGGCAATCCTTTGCTGTCTGTCCCTACAGAAGTTGAGAAAAGATGATTACCACCTTTTGCAACAGCTATAATAATAAATTTCGGTGATACATCAGTGTAATGTATTGACAGTTTGGCACCCCCGTTAATTTTAGAAAAGCCCTGTAATAGTTGTTTAATTCTTTCATATCTCTGGTCTAAAGAAAGTTGGTATGCTTTGCCATTATCGTACTCCTGCAAACCCATTTCTTGTGCTTGCTTTATTCTGGGTTGATCAATATGCCGGAAGCCTGTCCTGTCAATATGATAAAAGCGGCCCACTGCCCTGAGATCAAGTGAAAACAAGCCCTGCAGTGTACTTCTGTAGAATTCGTGTTCAAAGGGTACTGCATCCCCCTCATGTCGTGACATCACTCCAAAATCTGTGGTAACTTCTCTTAAAGGTCCGAGAGAAACAAGCGTACTAACTTTTAAAGGTGACTGCCGGGTTAAAACCACATTATTTTCTACAGGAGTTGCCTCTGCCAGTAAATTATTTTCTTCTCTGCTCTTTTTAGCATCGGCTTTTTTGGAGGGAGCCCTCATATAACCAAAACAATCATCTTCTGCATAAAGTAAAGGGTTAGCATCGGTATAAGCAATCTTACCTTCTCGAAAAATGGGAGAGGATGTCCAACCAGGGACTTCCTTAAGGGCTTCCCTCCACCAATAACGAAATGCTTGTGCAGAAACATACGGATATATTCCTTCTCTTGTTTTAATTTGCTTTACTGCAACTGTGTTATCAGTTCTTGACCCTTCAATTTTGCCGGCATTGTTTAATGCAGATGCCGGACAATCCAACAGAAATAACCCGGAAAGAAAACTCATTATTATTACCTCCTAATTACATCCTTCTATTTCATCTTCATCCGCAAACTGAAGATCTTCCAGTAAATCTCGCTTATGCTTGCCAATTATCTCAAGTAGTCTAATTAAAAACAGGTCCCGCACTAACCAGAAGTCTTTTACTCCCGCATCATCAATGGAGTAAATATCAAGCATTATTAAAACATCTTCAAAGGTAAATGATTGCCCTTTTTCCGCTAAACTTTTTTGCGCCTTAATTAAATACCCCGTAAAGTGAGATGGTTTAGATTCTCGAAAATATAAATCATTCAGCCATTTCTTTTCATTATTGCCAATAATTAGATGATTTGCGATTTGGTCAGCAATTTTTTTAATAATATCTAATCTTTGTTTTTCCATGCCCCCCACCTTTTCAAGAAAGAATCTGGTTAATTTAAAGCTATTGTAATGAAATTCTTCAGGTTTAGTTTTTAGGTGAAATTCCCCAACTATGCCTCTTATATTTTTTTGCCAATCTACATCTTCAAATGCCTTAACTAAAGCTTCAAAGTAAAAATTCCTGGTTATTCCGGTACTATTGTTTTCAGAATTTATTTTGTCGCCGGCTTTTTTCTCCTTTTCCCATGCCTTTTGAATGATATACTGGTGCGCATCCCTGACTTCTTGTTCCATGACTTTAATTTCAGACAAAAATTCCAGCAGCTCCTTCGGAATGCGATACTGATGATAATCGGGTCCTGCTCCATAGTTGGTTACATGTAACCCGATACAGTCCGCCAAAGGCTTATCATCGCCGTAAGTATCTAACACCCTAGAAGCAGTATTTAATAGCATGGTTCTTGGCCAATCAAGATTTACTAACTTCTCACTGCCTCCGGCCAGCAACTGCATTAATTGCCGGAAATATTCGCCTGTGAGTTCGCTTAACAGTTGCGGTTCCGGAGTCCACCAAAAAAGAGGCTTACCCTGACATTTTAGAGTAGCCAGGGGATAAAATTGCACAGCCATAAGACAGTAACCACATACCGGCAGTCCCGGAACCCCTCCCGGTGAAGTAATGATGGTAGTCATGCCGGTCAGAAGTGGAATATGCTGCCGGTCGGCCAGGAACTGGGCCGGCCTGTGGCAATAAACACACTCCCTTTCTCCGATTGGTTTTAATAAATATGATTTTAAAACTTTTTCTTGGTATTCTGCCTTTTTTTCTGTAGAAATTGTGGCATTACACCATCCAGAGTTGGGAAAATGAATAGTAAGATAACCTTTTATATCTTTTCTTTGGTACAAAACAGTTAGCCACTGGGCTGCTTTGTCTAGGTCTTCTTGGCTAAAAGATTGACATTCTTTTTGAAGGTAATGCTCCATCACCGCAATTCCCGCATCAACGAAAAAGTGGCCGGTGTATTGTATCTTAGTTTCGATCACAGTTCACCTCCTTGAACCTCATACCAACCCATCCCAAATACTGCAGCCTTACCCACATGGATGTATTGACCTAACAAGATCAGCGGTAAAAATTCTTCTATATCACCCTGATAGGTTACTTCCCCCACAACTCCTCCCAAATTAATTCGGCTGTCTTGCCGGCTGGAATAACGTTCCCAATCTACCCAGCGAGTATTATCCTGAATAATTTTTACTTTGCTTGCCTTTTCGATAAGGCTGGCAAAGTCCGCCTCTATTTCCCAATTGTGGTGAAAATAGGCCAGGGACGAAATGCGGCGCAGCAGGTTTCTGATCAAAATATGAAATTCAATTCTTTCAACATATTCATCAGCAAACTTAAGCCTGGTCATGGTTTTATAATTAATTGTAAGTTTACCGGACCTGGAAAATTCGGTTGCCTTAAAATCTGCTCCGGTAATTTCAAACTTGTGCGGTTTAATCAGATAATCCGGCTCGGCGTAAATTGCTTCCGTTTGCCCGGTTAATGGGTTGACTGTTCTTATTTCTTGTAAAGCAAATTCTTTGCGACCTTTTCCCATGCCATAGCGGCCCAATTCTTTAAAACTGACTATAAAGTAAGGTAAGTATTCAATGGCTTTACCCACAAGAATAAGGTTAAAAGTAAGTTGTTCCCCAGCTGCATAGTGGGTTTTGGTATCAAGGGGCGGTTCAAGGATAAATGGTCTGGGAATAGATTCGTAGTTGCGTAAGGCCTGCCCACCGGGTGCCGGGGTGGTTTCAAAAATGTAAACATAAGGACATGATGTTTTTAATAAACAATTCTTGCAGATATTATTACGCTGGGCACAGGCAATACGCTGAAAGGCACTGCCAAAGCCCCCCCGCAGGGTACTCCCCTTGTAAGGTGGAAGAACCAGCCCGTCTGCTCCCGCCTTTAGCACCACTTCATACTTGACCAGTTTGAAACGCTCAAGCAAGATATATAGCCCCCTTGTAAATGGGAAATAAATTTAAATTACAATTCTCCTTTTTCTATAATTTTCCTCTTTATTATGCAGAATATTCCATATTTTTTATAAAACAAAAACCGGTCCTCGGACCGGCTTACATTTGCATTAACTTCCAACATATATATATATGTATTGTTTCAGTGCCGCTATTAAATCTACTCCTTAACGTAACAAGCTACAATTTCACCGTAGTACATAACGTGGTAGTCGCCTTTGGCGTAGGCCAGTTTCTTAATGTTTTCTGCCACCAAAGCAGGTTCCATGGACTGCCGGTAGATAACCTTGCACTCATAGTGCAAATCACATTCACCGATAACCGGCGTGTTGACTACTTTCCCGGGTTCCGGGGTGAGCTTGCATTCCTTAAATTTATCAAATTCGCGGCCTGATTTAGTACCGCAAAAAGCCAGAGCTTTTTTCAAATCTTTTTTGACAGGGATGCTGACCGTAAATTCTTGGGCGTTTTCTAACAAATGGTAGGTATACCTGGATTTCCGAACCATCACCACAAAAACCGGCTTTTGCCAGATGAAGCCCACAGTACCCCAGCCGATGGTCATAGTGTTTAGTTTGTCACCATCTTTGACGGTTAGAAAGGCTCCTTTAGGCAGTTGCTCCAGCAGTTCCTTTAAATGGTCGTTGTACTTGACGTCTTCTTTCATTTGCTCCACTCCTCCTCTATAACTGGACAGGCAAGTAATGCTGCAGCCTGACAGTACTTCTGGTAACTTGGCAAGACAGGGCGGATATTTCCACGCCGGCAGCGGCAGCCTGGCGCAGAGCCCGGGCAAAGGGTGGGTCGGCAGCCTGGTTGGGAGAAAAGCCGGCAGCATCCTCCCGCTGTACCACAAATATAACTGCCGCCCGTATACCGGCAGCCGCCGCCCGGGCCAGTTCCAGCAAGTGTTTGGTGCCCCGTTCGGACGGGGCATCCGGAAACTTGGCAACCCCTTCTTCCACCAGGGTTACAGATTTTACTTCCATCAAGCACCTGCCGGCAGCACCGCTCAGATAAAAATCAAAGCGGCTTGCCCCGTAGCCCACTTCTTTCTTTATTTCTTGATAACCGGCAAACTGATCCAATATGCCGCCGGCCAGGGCCAGGTTGATAAGCCGGTTGGGCAGCAGGGAGTCCACCGAAACCAAAACTCCCCCAAAAGCAGCCAGGTGTATACGGTAGCCGGTTTTTTTACCCGGCGGCATGGCCGCCACATAAACCCGGTTACCGGGAAAAAGCAGCTCCTTCATTCTGCCGGAACTTGGCACATGGGCGTCATAAGGCCGGCCCGCCACTTCCACCCTGCCGACAAAGCGGTTTTTTCTGTTCAAGAAAACCGCTTCCGTCAGTTCAGGCAAGAGAATTGCCGCCTTCTCGGCCGCTTTATTGTGTCCATTCAAATTCCCAGTTGCCAATGCGTACTATGTCGCCTTCCTTTACTCCGGCATTCAGCAACCCCTGTTCAAGGCCCATCAGTTTCATAATCCTCTGCAGGCGTTCCACCGATTCTTCCTCTTCCAGGTAAGTCATGGCTACATGCCGTTCAATTTCTTTGCCGGTTACCCGCCAGTTGCCATCTATGTCACGCTTTATTTTAAACCGCTCAGCCGGCTGGAAAACCGTCAGCCGCTCCTCTGCCGGTTGGGCCGCTTCTTTTTTAGGCAGCTTCTCTAAAAGTTCTGCCACCCGGTGGATAATTGCCGTTAATCCCTGGCCGGTGGCAGCCGACACAGGAAAAATTTCGTATTGCCGGCCAAAGGCCTCTTTAATGCGCTCCAAATTCTCCGCCGCCTGGGGCATAATGTCCATTTTGTTGGCGGCAATGATTTGTGGCCGCTGGGCCAGCTGGGGATCGTACAGAGCCAGCTCCCGGTTGATAATTTTTATATCTTCCACCGGATCCCTTCCTTCGGTGCCGGCGGTATCCACCACATGGATCAGCAGGCGGGTGCGTTCGGTATGCCGTAAAAATTCGTGGCCCAGGCCCACTCCCTGGGAAGCCCCTTCAATCAGGCCCGGTATGTCGGCCAACACAAAACTGCGCTCATCTCCCGCATCAACCACACCTAGGTTGGGAACCAGGGTGGTAAAAGGATAATCGGCAATTTTAGGTTTGGCGGCAGAAACCATAGAAATAAAGGTTGATTTGCCGGCATTGGGAAAACCGATGAGGCCCACGTCGGCAATCAGCTTTAATTCCAATTCCACCCAGAGTTCTTCGCCCGGTTCGCCCTTTTCGGCGATTCTGGGAGCTTTGTTGGTTCCCGAAGCAAAGTGTACATTGCCACGGCCACCCCTGCCGCCCCGGGCAACCACCACCTGCTGGCCGCCCTCAACCAGATCGGCAATCAGGCGGCCGGTTTCAGCTTCCCGCACCACTGTACCCGCCGGCACTTTGACAATTAAGTCTTCACCGGCCGCCCCGTTCATGTTTTTTCCCATCCCGTGGCCGCCCCGCTGTGCCTTAAAGTGTTTCTTGTAGCGAAAATCCTGCAGGGTATTCAAGCCTTCATCCGCAATAAAAATAACATCTCCGCCGCGGCCGCCATCGCCGCCCCAGGGACCCCCAAAGGGCACATATTTTTCACGGCGCATGGCAATACAGCCGTTGCCGCCATCGCCGCCTTTAACGTATATCTTCGCTCTGTCGTAGAACATTGTTTTGCATCACCCAGTAGTATTATTTACCGTCTTTTACTTCTTAAGCCTGATTTGCCATTGTTAATATTATTTACTCACCTTGTCTGAAGTACTCCGCGGAAAGACCAGGTATACTTCCGCCCCTTTATCTGTCACAGCCAGCTTGGCAGTGCTGTTGTAGGGTGCTAAAAATTGTGCCAGCTCCATTTGCTCGCCGGCTTCCTTGGCTACTTCCGCCGCCATGCCGGGCACTCCCAGCTTAAAAGTGATTTTGCGTTCGCCTTCGCTGACAGACAGCTTGAGGCGACGGTCGGTTACTTGCGGCGGCGCCAGGAATTTCAGCGCTTGTTTAAAAGAACGATCAAGTGCTGCAGCAGCCACCTCGCCGGGTACGGCCAGGGAGGCTAAGTTGCTGTCAATATCTATGGCGAAATCCACCTGGTGTTTGGCGGCTTCGTTCTGGGCAATTAAAATAACAGCCTTGACTTCCGGGGAAGATAGGCGGGTAACCCGGGCCAGGCGCTCGTATTCCCCGCAAACCTGCTTGATATAGTCCCTCACTCGTTCCCCTTTGTTCAGTTGGAGCAGACCGGAAATCACCTGTAAATGGTTTAAAAAATCATGCCTTTGCACCTGGATAACTTCTAAAAGACCTTTGAGTTCCATTGGTCAACTTCCTTTCAAGACTGTTTGCCAAAATATTCGACAGCAGGTTTTATTTCCCTCCTGGCACAAACACTAAAAAACCAGCCTGTTTCTGCAGGCTGGTTAAAAGTTACTGCGCAATAACTTCGGGAACCACAATGCTGACTTGTTTTTTGTCCCGACCTTTACGCTCAAATCTAACAATGCCGTCTACTTTGGCAAACAGGGTGTCGTCGCCGCCACGACCGACATTGGCACCGGGGTAAATTTTAGTGCCCCGCTGTCTGACCAGAATGCTGCCGGCGGTAACAAATTTACCGTCGCCTTCTTTTACCCCAAGCCGTTTGGATTCTGAATCACGACCGTTACGTGAACTGCCGACGCCTTTCTTATGAGCCATAAAGTCTCACCTCCCTATCGGTGACCGAATAAACTAAGCTTCAATCTTTTCTACAACCACCTGGGTGAAAGGCTGGCGATGGCCTTTCTTGCGGCGGTAGTTTTTCTTAGGCTTGTATTTGAAGACAATAATTTTTTTGCCTTTGCCATGGCGTACAACATCCAGGATTACTTTGGCCCCTTCTACTTTAGGGGTACCTACCTTCAGTTGGCCATCCTTTTCCACCAGCAGGACATCGGTTACTTCAACCTTTTGACCTGCTTCGGCAGGCAATTTTTCAATGTACAGGGTATCGCCTTCCTGAACCTTGTACTGCTTGCCACCGGTAACTATCACTGCGTACATAACTACACCTCCCCCTGTCAGGACTCGCCATCAAGGTACCGGCCGGGCCGGTTTAAAACCTCTGCTGAGCGGTATGTGGGCAAAAAAGCACCTACAGATTTATATTTTACCACATCCGAGTTATTTGTCAATGTAAGGGGTTTAAATTAATCTGGCTTTGGCATAGGTGCGGTGTACTTTAACAATTTCCACCGTCACAACTTCTCCCACCAGGGCGCCGCCGCCTTCCACGTCGATAATAAAGCCTTCCAACCTGGCGATGCCGTCGCTGGGATTGGAAATGTGGGGTTCTTCTACCTTTAGCTCAATAATCTCCCCGGCTTTAACCGGTACGGTCTGGGATGATATTTCTTCCTGCTCGGATAAGGGCTTGATGGAAACCTGTTCTAAATGATGGGTAGCCGAGCCGCGGATATAGAGGTTTTTGCCGGTTTTATGTTCCAATTCCCGCAAATTCACCCCGCCGGCGCCAATTAATCTGGCTGCCACCACCGGGTTGGCCTCCACCAGTATGGTTTCTGCCGCCGTCTGGCGGGCCAATTGATAGATTTGGCTTTTTAACTGGATACTGACGGTTTCTTCTGAAAGCACCTTTCCTCGGCCTTCACAATAGGGACATGGTTTTTGCACCACTTCCGCCAGCGAGGGGCGGACTTTTTTGCGGGTCATTTCTACCAGCCCCAGTTGGGTAATGCCAAGAATATTGGTTTTGGTTTTATCTTTTTTAATTTCTTCCTCCAGCGTCGCCAGTACTTGTTGGCGGTGTTCTTCTTCCGCCATGTCGATAAAATCAACAATAATAATGCCGCCAATATTTCTTAACCGCAGCTGCCGGGCAATCTCCACCGCAGCATCCAAATTAGTTTTTAAGACAGTATCCTCCAGGGTGGTGCTGCCCACATATTTGCCGGTGTTGACGTCTATGGCTGTCAGGGCTTCGGCCTGGTCGATCACCAGGTAAGCCCCGCATTTAAGCCATACCTTGCGTTTAAGGGCTTTTTCCAGCTCAACGGCTATGCCGTAATCTTCGAATATATTTTCCCGCTCATCCAGGAAAACCTTTTGTTTGAGCCGGGGATTAATCATATCCAAAATTTCCAGGGTTTTTTCGTATTCGCTGCGGGAATCTAAAGTAAGGCGATCCACGTCTTCGCTGAAAATATCCCGCAGCATCCGCTGCACCAGCTCCAAATCCCTGTGCAGCAGGTTGGGAGCGGCGGTATTGGCGGCCCGGTTTTGAATTTTACGCCACAGTTTGCTTAATAACAGGATATCCTGGCGGAATTCTTCTTCCTCTACCCCTTCAGCCACCGTGCGCACAATAACGCCCATGCCTTCCGGCTTTACCCGGGCAGCCAACTCTTTCAGCCGTTCCCGCTCTTTTTCTGACTCAATGCGGCGGGAAATCCCGATATAGTCAACCGTGGGCATAAGTACCAGGTAGCGGCCGGGCAGCGTAATATGGGTGGTTACCCGGGGACCTTTGGTACCTATGGGTTCCTTGACAATTTGTACGATTATTTCCTGTCCTTGTTTTAGGATATCGCCGATGTTGACATGCAAACCCGTTTGATGGGCTGCTTCCGGGTGGCGCGAGGGCTGCGCGTCTTCTACATATAAAAAGGCATTTTTCTCCAGACCGATATCTACAAAGGCCGCTTGCATGCCCGGCAGGACGTTTTCTACCTTTCCTTTAAAAATATTGCCAACCAGCCGCTGGTTTTGGGAACGCTCTATATATACTTCCATTAGCACCCTGTCTTCCAGCACGGCAACCCTGGTTTCTTCTTCCTGCACGTTAATCACAATTTCTTTCAGCATAATTTTTCCTCTCCTGCCCCGGTCCTTATGCCTCCCACAGAGAAACGGGCCCGGTATCACCCTCGGCCAACAGAGCGGTACGGTAAATGCGAAAATCTTCCGGATCTACGGGAATTCCCCCGTCTCCGGACAACAGGCGCAAAACTTCTTCGGGACGAACATTCCCTGTGCTGCCGATTAACAGTTCCATATTTATTTCTAGTATATGCCCTTTTAGGCTGCCTGCCAGTCTAAAAATGCCGGGGCGGATATTAACATCCTTGCTTTTGCCTTTGCTCTGCCGGGAAATGTAAATCTCTTGCCGGGACATCAACCGCTCAATAACTGCCTGCAATGCTCTTTCGCTGTAGCTGTCGGGTGCAGCAGTCACAGCCCGGTAAGCAGCTCTGGATACCCGGGACATTAAAGCAGGGGCCTGGCCGGGCACTTCCTTAATGCCCCGTATGGCATAACCCGCCGGTAAATTTTCCGCCAGCCGGCGGGCAATCTCATCCGGTGCCAGGTATTCCTTCAACTCCATATCCATATATTCTTCCAGACCCGCCACTCCCACCGGCAACGGGGCTGCAAAGCTGAATTTAGGGTGGGGATTAAAACCCTCGGAAAATGCCACCGGAAGTCCGGCCCGTCTGGTCGAACGGTCAAAAAAGCGTACCATATCCAGATGGGAACTGTAGCGGGCGGGGCCGTCTTTGCTAAACTTCACTCTGTAACGGGGCAATCTCCGCACCTCCCAGAATACTTGGTTTAATTTCAAAGGCCGGACACAAGCCACAGCCGGGACACTTGCCGGTGCGGCAATCTGCCGTTGGCTGTTCAGCCATTGCTTTTTTATGCTCTCTGATTAAAAACCGCTTGCTGACACCCGCATCAATATGATCCCAGGGCAAAACTTCTTCGTAGGAAATTTTTCGGTATGCGTACCAGGCAGGGTCAATTCCCTCGGCTGCAAAGGCAGCCATCCACAGGTCAAAGTTAAAATGCTCGGACCAACCGTCAAAACGGGCGCCGTCAGCCCAGGCCTTCTCCAGCACTCTGCCCAGGCGGCGGTCGCCCTTGGCAAAGACCGCTTCCAAAAAGCTGGTGGCCGGGTCATGCCAGTTATAGTTGATACTCTTATCCCGCAGTTTTTCCTTAAGATACTTTTGCTTTTCACGCAGCTCCTGCAAGGAATTTTGCGGTTCCCACTGGAAAGCGGTATGAGCCTTGGGCACAAAGGAGGAGGTGCTTACGGTAACTTTCAGCCTGTTTTTGGGCACACCGCAGGCCCGGCCGATCTCTATGACTTTTTTAGCCATGTCGGCAATACCGTCCAAGTCCTGGTATGTTTCGGTGGGCAGGCCAATCATAAAATACAGCTTAACCGCTGACCAGCCGTTTTGAAAGGCTGAGCTGACTGCATCCACCAGGTTTTGTTCGGTAACGTTTTTATTTATGACATCCCGCAACCGCTGGGTGCCGGCCTCCGGCGCAAAGGTCAGGCCGCTTTTGCGCACCTTTTGTACCTCTTTGGCCAGCTCAATGGAAAAAGCATCCAAGCGCAGGGAGGGCAATGACACATTGACGCCCCGCTCGCCGTAAATATCGAGCAGGTTTTTCACCAGCCGGGCAACCCCGGTATAATCAGCGGTACTTAAGGAGGTGAGGGCAATCTCATCGTGGCCGGTGCCGGCAATCATTTGTTCTGCCTGGCGGATCAATGTTTCCGGTTTTTTCTCCCGCACCGGCCGGTATAAGACCCCTGCCTGGCAAAAGCGGCAACCCCGGGTGCAGCCGCGCAGCACTTCTAACATGGCCCGGTCGTGTACCACGCCCAGCGATGGCACAATGGGGTTGGTGGGAAAATCTACATTATCGAAATCCCGCACTACCCGTTTGCTAATGCGGGCAGGCAATCCCTCCGCCACCGGGTTTATTGAGGCCACAGTGTTGTCCCGGTTATACTGCACTGTATACAGGGAAGGCACATAAATGCCCGGTATGGTTTTGGCAAACTGCCGCAACATGTCCCGGCGGCCGACGCCTTGCTGTTTCATTTCTTTGTAAGCATCAATTAATTCATGAATGACTTCTTCCCCTTCGCCAATCACAAACAGGTCAATGAATTCGGCCAGCGGTTCCGGGTTAAAGGCGCAGGGGCCCCCGGCAATGACCAGCGGCATGGTATGGCCCCGTTGTGCGGAACGTACCGGCAGCCCGGCCAGATCCAGCATGTTCAGGATATTGCTAAAACTCATTTCGTACTGCAAAGTAAAGCCCAGCATGTCAAAATCCCCTAGGGGACGCTGGGATTCCAGGCTGAATAAAAAAAGTTTCTCCCGGCGAAGCTGTTCCTCCATATCAACCCAAGGGGCAAAAACCCTTTCCATCAAGGTATCCGGCCTTTTGTTTACCACATGGTAGAGTATTTGCAAACCCAGGTGAGACATGCCCACTTCATAAACGTCGGGAAAGGCAAAGGCTATCCTGACGTCTGCTTGTTGCCAGTCTTTTTTAACGGCATTCCACTCGCCGCCAACATAGCGGCCTGGTTTTTCTACCCGGGCCAAAATTTTTTCCAACTTATTCATATCTGCCTCCAATAATGCGTGTCTGTAAAAACAATTATTTCTATTATTGCCATTTATCTTTAGAAAAATATTCCTTAAACATGTTCTACGCCCGATAAAATAAATCCTGCTTAGTCAACTCCGGCACATCCGGGCAGCACTTAACCTCGCCAAAAAAGAGCGGCCCCCGTTAAGGGTCCGCAGCTTAAAATTATATTTTGGGCTTTAAGAGGGAACCAACAGGATATTCCAGGCCATAGTTAAACAGGGCGTCAACCACTTGCACCTCATTAACCTGCCCTAAGGTAGCCAGCTGTCGGTCCAGCAACAAAATAATAAAAAACTTTTGGGGTACAAACAAACGCACAATTTCTTTGACGGGCACATCAGCCCGTGCCACCAGCTGCTCAGCCGGCAACACGCCGGCTTGAACCAGTTCCTCTTTTTTATAGGCCAGGTGGCGCACAAACAAGTAAGGCGCCAGGTTTTTTTCTTTGGTGGCTGCATACAGGACAAACAAGGCAATCACTACCACATCCAAGCCCACTGTCCGGTGCAGCACACCCACCACACCCAGGCAGGCTACCCCCACGGCTATTACCTGTCCCAAGCGGGCGGCCAGCAGTGTGGCCTCCGCCAACCCCACTTGCAGTGATAAAAGAGCCCGCAGAATCCTGCCCCCGTCCAGCGGCAGGGCGGGTAAAAGATTAAAAAAGGCCAGCATCAGGTTGGTTTGAATAAAGAAGGGGCCCAGCTCAGCTGACCAGAAGCCGTAATTTTTCAATCCCATGGCCAGCCCCACCAAAAACAGGTTAGCGGCCGGACCGGCCAGAGCCACTGCTATTTCCTTGCCGGGCTGCACACTCATTTCGCCGCCCAGCCGGGCTACGCCGCCAAAAGGCAATATTTCTACATCGATAACCCGCACAGCAAGCAACCTGGCTGCCATTGTATGGGCCAGCTCATGCCATAAAACCAGGGCAAAAATGAGCAGGCCCTTTTCTAACACGCCGGCCACGAAATATAAACCCAAGAGAAGCAAAAACAGCAGGTTGACATGCACATCAATACCCCACAGGCTTCCTACCCTCATGGCCGGAAACTCTCCTGCCGGTCGGTCAGGTTAATTTTTTTCAAGGGGTCTATCAGTTTGTTGTTTTCTCTTGCTTCAAAATGCAGCACCGGTTCACCGTCGGCTGCCGCCGCTACTTTCCCAATAACTTGCCCGGTTTGCACCCGGTGTCCCTCCAGCACCGCAATGTCGGTTAAGCCGGCATATAACGCATACTCACCGGCACGGTGCTCAATCAGCACAAAGTCACCATAGGTGCGGTCATGGCCCAGGCGGCTGACAGTACCGGACTGTACCGCTTTAACCGGTGCACCTGCCGGGGCGCTGATATCGATGCCGGGGTTAAAACGTTCCAAATTGTCCACCGGGCTTTTAACCCAGCCAAACTCCTGCACTAACCGGCCGGATACCGGAACGGCCCAGTCATCTTTCCCGGCAGAATCAGCGGTGGTTGGCAAAACCGGTTCAGTTAACTCGTTGTTAAACATGGGCCAGTCCATGTTAACTGTTTGCAGGCCAATGGCAATGGCTTTATCCAATACGGGGGTGACATCCCATTCGGTGGTCAAGGCCACGCGCAATCCTTCCCGGGCCTGTTGGCTCCAGGGATGGGAAGACTCTTTTAATACCAATAATATGACCAGAATGGCTGCTGCCGCCGCCAACCGGTACAGGGTTTGCCGGTTTCTGCCAGGTTTGGGGGAGCGTTTCCACCGGCTGCCGGTGTGGTAAGAACTGCTCCAATCATCAGAGCCGTAAGCATAATAGCTTGCTAAAGGGTCACGTTTTTTCTTTTTAAACAGGTTAAAATTATACCTTCCTATTTTCATATCTTTCCCTCCCGCGGGTATTTCCGGAGTTTCACCGCTGGTACAGTATATTGGGCGGGAGGGACAAATATGACAAGCCCTGGCTGAGCAACTAAAACAAAATCTTCTGCCGCCGCATATAAACGTTCAGTAATATGCCGACGGCAATCATATTCGTCATCATGCTGCTGCCGCCATAGCTGAACAGGGGCAGGGGTACACCCGTTACCGGCATGATGCCGGATACCATGCCTACATTGACAAGAATATGAAAAGAGATCATAGCCACAATGCCGGTGGCCAGTAAAGTGCCGTATAAATCCCTGGCCTGGGCAGCAATCCGAATACCGCGGTACAGCAAAATGAAAAATAAAATCAGCAGGGCAGTAACTCCGATAAAGCCCATTTCTTCGCCCACCACTGAAAAAATGAAGTCTGTGTGCTGTTCCGGTAAAAAGTTCAACTGGTTCTGGCTGCCGTTGTAGATTCCTTTGCCTTCCAATCCGCCGGAACCAATGGCTATTTGTGATTGCACCACGTGATAACCGGCACCGTGCCACTGTTTCCACGGGTCAATAAAAACCAGCAGCCGGTCCAATTGATATTCCTTCAGGGGTATCCACAGGCCAAATTTAAAGTGCATCCACACCCAGGCAACGGCAAAGGCCCAGCCACCCACAAACAAACCCGCTACCAATTTGCTGTTGGCTCCCGCCACAAACAGCATGGCAAACATTATGCCAATAAACACCAGCGAAGTTCCCAGATCAGGCTGTTTTAAAATCAGCAGCATGGGAACCCCCACATGCACAAAACAGGGAATAAAGTCTTTTAAGGTATTTAACTTCCCCTCCCGCCTGGTTAAAAAATCAGCAAAGGTGATGATGATAAAAATTTTGGCAAACTCTGACGGCTGCAACAAAAAAGGTCCTAAATTTATCCACCTGGTGGCCCCCTTGGCACTGTGGCCCAGGGGTGATAACACAACAAGCAGCAGTAATAAATTAAGAATATATATGGCTTTGCGGTGCCGCCGCAAGTCTTCATAGGGCACTGACATGATAAAAACCATGACCAGTAAGCCAATAAACACAAATAAGATTTGTTTTTTGACAAAACTGCTGAAAAACAGTTTGGCATATTTAATTATGACTGTTCCCAGCGGTTCGCTTGGCGTTTCTCCGTTTAAGCCCTGTATATCCTTAGACCACAGCTCTTGCTGCTGCCGGTAATCCATGGGACTGTTGACCAGGGTAGCGCTGCTGATAATTACCAGGCTGAAGCAGATAATTAAGATGACTGCTGTCAACAATATATAATCAAGGTTTTTGAGAAGCCGTTTTTCCACCATAAGGCCTTCACCTCACAATTCAGACCCTTAACCTTAAAAATTATATAATACTTCTGTTAGAAATGAAAGCCCCGCCGGCTGTCAGGCGGCCCTGAAGAACGACGGCAACAAAAAAGAGATGCCGCGCATCTCTTTTTTAGGCCAGGCTTTTGGCCCGTTTCATGCTTTTTACCGGAATATTGGCCACCAGGGCAACCTGCTGGTCATTGCTGTCCAGGCTGACCTCCAGGGCTTGTTCGTCTATTTCCATATAGTTTGAAATTACTTTAATAAGGTCGTTTTTTAGGGACGAAAGTAGTTCGGGTGAAATATTGGCCCGGTCGTGTACCAGCACCAGCCTTAATCTTTCCTTTGCCACATTCTTGCTGCCCGTTGACTCACGACCAAAAACCCTGCTAAGAAATTCTAACACTCCGGTACCCCCTTTCCTACTTAAGTCCGATCATTTTCTTTAAAGCGCTGAATAAACCGCTCTGCTCCTCCAGATTCATTAACGGTACGTTTTCGCCCAGGATACGGCGGGTTATGTTACGGTAAGCCTGACCGCTCTGGGATTTTTCATCTCGCACCACCGTTTCTCCTTTATTGGTGGTGACCACCACCTGCTCATCCTCCGGCACCACTCCCAGCAGGTCAATGGCCAGAATTTCGTTCATATCATCAATGCTCATCATGTCGCCGCGGTTTACCATCTTGGGACGGTAGCGGTTGATGATCAGCTTGGGTTCCCGCAGGTCGGCGGCTTCCAGAAGCCCGATAATGCGGTCGGCATCCCGCACGGCAGAAACTTCCGGTGTAGTCACCACAATAGCTTTATCTGCCCCGGCAATGGCATTTTTAAAACCTTGCTCAATGCCCGCCGGGCAGTCGATAATAACATAATCAAATTCCTTTTTTAATTCCTGGCAAAGTTCTTGCATTTGGTCCGGATTGACTGCCGTTTTATCTTTAGTCTGGGCAGCCGGCAGCAGGTGCAGGCCCTCACAGCGTTTGTCTTTGATTAATGCCTGGCGGATACGGCATACCCCGCTGGTAACATCCACAATGTCATAAACAATACGGTTTTCTAACCCCAGCACAACATCCAGGTTGCGCAACCCGATATCAGCATCCACCAAACACACTTTTTTCCCGTGGGAGGCCAAACCCATCCCCAGGTTGGCGGTGGTGGTAGTTTTGCCCACGCCCCCCTTGCCGGAAGTGACTACAATGACTTCACCCATATTTTAAGTCCTCCTTACTATGACTATGCCAAATGCAACCGAATTACAGTGCCTGGTTATCTGATTACAGCATTAAAAGTTTCTATCGTCACGACACCGTTTTTAATCCGGGCTAATTCCGGGTAATCCGGGTCGGATACTTCGTCCTCCGGCGGTCGGGTGATGTGATTGGCAATCCTTAATTGAGTTGGCCTGAGCCGGAAGGCTAAAATAACGGCACCGGTGTCTCCTTTAGCCCCGGCGTGGACAACCCCCCGCAGCGAACCCATGACAATGATATTGCCGGCGGCCACTACTTCCGCTCCAGGGTTAACATCGCCCAGTACCACTACGTTACCGTCATGATAAACACTCTGGCCGGAACGCAGGGTTCTTTGCACTAAAACCGTGTTTTCATCCGCTAATCCGTCTAACTCAGCCGGAAAATTGCCAGGAGACTGATTTTTTTCAGTAAAGTGTATCTTTGTATCTTTTGTCAAAACCATTCCCTCCCGCTTACCCTATACTTCAATTCTACGCTCAAGTACCAAATCCTTCTAAAGATGGATAAAAAAAAGAGGCCATAAGCCTCAATATAATACGAAAATTAGACATTATACGGTTTATTCCGGACTGTAAACCACTCTTTGAGGCAGGTTGGCTACGCCAAAGTAAGCAGCAAACAAGTCCCTGGCCACCGGGCCTGCTGCCGATCCGCCGTGCCCGCCATAGTCAATAACGGTGGCCACAGCTACTTCCGGCTTGTCGTAAGGGGCAAAGGCCACAAACAAGGCATGGTTGTCATGGCCAAACACCTCACCGGTACCGGTTTTACCCGCCACTTCAACGGGAAAACCGCTGAAAATGCCGGCAGCGGTACCCACTGTGGTAACCATCCGCATACCTTCCCGGGCTACCTGCAGGGCTTCCGGCTTAACGTCCACCTGTCCTATTTTTTGCGGTTGATATTCCTTAATTACTTTGCCGTCAGGGCTAATAACCTTTTCTACCAGATAAGGCTTCCAGAGGGTGCCGTTGTTGGCAAGGGCGGCAATATAATTGACCAGCTGTAACGGCGTGTACAGGTTGTAACCTTGACCGATGGACATATTCAGCGTGTCATATACCTGCCAGTCTAAATCCCATTTATACTGGTCGTACTGGTTTTGTACCGCCCGCAGTTCCCTTTGTTTGGCTTTTTCCAGTTTCTCACGTTCAGCCGGGTCGACGGCACTTGCCAGCAGAGATTTGTATTTTTCTTCTACAGCTTTAAATTTAGGTCCGTAAATGGCGTCCAAATAGGCTTTATTGCGCTTGTACTTATAATCCGGGGTAGGCACCACACCGGCAGGTTCGCCGGGTATTTCAATGCCGGTACGCTCGCCCAGACCAAACTTGCGGGCATATTTGCCAATCAGGTCAACCCCCAGTAACCGGTGTCCCAGATACCAAAAGTAAGTGTCGCAGGATTCCGAAATGGCCTTACGCATGTCTACCCTGCCATGACCGCCGGGCTTCCAGTCGTTGAAGGCCCGGTCGCCAAAGTGATAATAACCCGGATCGGCGATAGCCCAGGCAGGATCCACTTTACCGGTATCCATTCCGGCAACAGCCAAAATCATTTTAAATGTAGAGGCCGGCGGGTAAAGCTGCAACACCCGGTTGGGCAAGGCCCCGCTTTTTTGCAGATCCTCCCATTGTTTTTGACTTAATCCTTTTATCCAGATGGCCGGGTCGTAAGTGGGGTAGCTGGCCATGGCCCGGATAGCACCGGTTCGTACATCTATCATCACCGTAGCGCCGCCTTTAGACTCGTAGCCCTGTTTGCGCATCAGCAAAACCTGTTTTTCCAGGGACGCTTCGGCGGTTTTTTGCAATTCTGCATCAATGGTTAAAACCAGGTTATTGCCGGGTACCGGTTCTTTAATGCCCAGATCTCTGACCGGCCGGGCCTGGGCATCCACCTCCACCTGCCGGGCCCCGTCCTGCCCCCGCAGGTAGGGTTCAAAAGCGTTTTCCAGACCGTCCTGGCCGTACATGTCACCCAGGCGGTAACCTTTATCCTGGTTCTTTTTCAGCTGCTCCTGTTTAATTTCCTGAACATATCCCAGCACATGAGCCAGCATTGATTTAAAGGGGTAACTTCGCACCGGCTCCACATCAATTACCACGCCGGGCAAATCCAGCCGCTGCTCTTCCAGGACGGTGATGGTTTCCAGCGGGACATCGGTTGCCAACCGCACCGGCTGGTACAGCCGGAGCTGCTGTTCTTCCAATTTTTTCATTATTTCCCTGGGATCCATGCCCAGTATGCCGGCTACCCGGTTAACCACCCGGTCGGTATCCTTTAAGCCCAAATAAACCAGGGAGACCGTATAAACAGGCTTGTTACCAACTATCTTGACACCCTTGCGGTCGTAAATCTCGCCCCGGGGGGCAATGATGGGGTTTAACCTCATATGGTTTTGCTTGGCCAGGGTTTCAAAACGTTGGGTTTCCAGCAACTGCATATATGCCAAACGGCCGATTAAAACTGTAAAAATTACAACAATTAAACAGAGGAGCACACGGGTCTTTTTTTCAATAACTTTTCTGTCCATAAACTCCTCCTCAAACAGGAATTAGTGCTCCCTTTCCCTTAGCCACCCCTTTTCGTAGGAGCTGTAAAATTTCCAATAGGTCAAAGGCACCAAAAGGGCGGTATATACGGCTGCCGGCAACATAACTTGGGCCAAGGCAAAGGAAGGAGCCACTGCAATGTTTAGATAAAATAACAAGGTGTAACAAGCCAGCTGGTTGATTATGGCCACCATAAAGGTGACCAGGGATACTATGATCACGCTCTCTTTGTAAAACCTGGCTTCTGCCAGGCCCACCAGGAAGCCCGCCAGCATTTTGGTAAGGGCGTTTAACCCGATATAACTGCCGGAAAACACATCCTCTGTCAGACCGGCTACAAAACCCAAAAAAGCCCCCTCCCGGGAACCCCGGAGGAAGCCGTTAAACACCACCAGCATTAATACCAGGTCGGGCTTTATCCCGGCCACCTGGAAAAAGGTAAAGATAGTAGATTGTAACAGCAGGGCCATGAAAATTAATAATAAAAAAACTATATTTCGCATTAATTACCCTCCATGGGAGGAAGCAGATCCGGGTTATAGACGGTGGTTATCACCAGCACTTCCTCCAAACGGTGGAGATCAGCAAAGGGAACTACGGTGGCGGTTTTAAACAAACCTGTTGGTTCATCCGAAACGGCAGTAATCTTGCCGATAGGAATCCCCTTGGGGAAGGTGCCCCCGATACCTGAAGTAATAATGGTTTGCCCGTTGGCCAGCTCTGTATCCTTGGGTACATGAATCAGCCTGGTTTCTTCGCTGCCGGCCGTACTCCCCTCCAACACGCCCGGAATACGGGTTTCCTGCACCATTGCTCCCACCCCGCTGCGGGGGTCTGTAATCAGCATTAATTGAGCGGTAGTAGCAGAAACAGCCACAATTTTTCCCACCAGGCCCGCCGGGGTTACCACCGGCATATTCTTTAATATACCATCCTTACTCCCCTTATTCAAGGTAACGACACCAAACCAGTTTCCGGGATCACGCCCAATCACTGCCGCTGTTTTTACACTGAAATTTTGCTGATAGCGGTCCTTATATTGTAACAGTTCCTTAAGTCGCTTGTTTTCTTGTTTCAGCTCTTCCTGCAAATACAGCCGGCCCTTAAGCAGAGATACTTGTTCTTTTAACTCTTTGTTTTCTTCCTCCAGCCGACCCAGGGAAACAATAAACTGAGTCCCGTTGCGCAGGGTGCCGGCCATTTTCATAAGGACACCCTGCACCGGCGCCAAGCTGTCTTTCACAGCTGCTTCCAAGGGTGTTAGCCGGGGACGCTCCAGATGGGTAAAACGCATCACCAGCAGGGTAACCCCTACCAAAACGGTTAGCAAAAAAAAGTTCTTATAAGATACAAACCGGGGCAAACCTTCTCACACCCTTAGGCTAACTTTTTCGGTTGGATTAACACACGTCTTAATACATCGATATTTTCCAGCACCCTGCCCGAGCCATAGGCCACGGCCAACAGGGGTTCTTCAGCCAAATGCACCGGCATACCGGTTTGATCGCTGACCAAACGGTCAAGCCCCCGCAGCAGGGAGCCGCCGCCGGCCATCACAATGCCCCTGTCCATAATATCTGCCGCCAGCTCCGGGGGGGTTTTTTCCAGGGTTACCTTAATAGCTTCCAGGATAGCGGCCACCGGTTCAGACAACGCTTTATAAATTTCCGTGGAGGTGATTTGCAGGGTTTTGGGCAAACCGGATACCAGGTCGCGGCCCCTGATTTCCTCGGTTTCCTCCACCTCCAAGGGGTAGGCGGTGCCGATATTGATCTTAATTTGCTCCGCAGTACGCTCGCCAATCATTAAATTATAGGTGCGTTTAACGTGCTGGATTATGGCATCATCCATCTCATCCCCGGCAATACGGATAGACTTGCTGGTAACAATGCCGCCCAGAGAGATCACAGCCACTTCGGTGGTGCCGCCCCCGATATCCACAATCATATTACCGGTGGGTTCATGTACCGGCAAACCGGCGCCAATGGCTGCCGCCATGGGCTCCTCAATAAGATAAGCCTCTCTGGCCCCGGCCTGCAGGGCAGCCTCACGCACCGCCCGTTCTTCCACCGCTGTCACGCCGGAAGGCACGCTGACTACCACCCTTGGCTTAACAATAAAGGAACGCCCCCGCAGGGCTTTATTAATGAAATATTTAATCATGCTTTGGGTAACGTCAAAATCAGCAATAACACCGTCTTTCATGGGACGGATAGCCACAATGTTGCCAGGGGTACGGCCGATCATTTGCTTGGCCTCCTCCCCAACAGCCAGCACATGGCCGGTTTCTCTTTGAATAGCCACCACCGAAGGTTCTCTCAGAACAATGCCTTTGCCTTTTACATAAACCAGAGAGTTGGCGGTGCCTAAATCTATGCCCATGTCCTTGGAAAACATACCAAGTTTCATTTTTTCGTCCTCCCTTAGGGTTTGTTAGATTAATCCTTGCGATTTCATGCTGGCAAATCTATTATCTCCAATTACGATATGGTCTAGGACATCAATACCAAGAATTTGTCCTGCTTCCACCAACCTTTTAGTAAGGGCAATATCCTCCCGGCTGGGTGTCGGGTCGCCACTGGGATGATTGTGCAATAAAATGAGGGATGCCGCACTGCGTCGGATGGCAACCTTAAACAGTTCCCGCGGATGCACCACCGAAGAACTTAAGGTGCCGATAGAAATGGTTTCCCTGGCCAGCACCTGGTTTTTGGTATTAAGAAGCAAGGCTTGAAAGTACTCCCGGTCTTTATTCCTTAAATCTTCCATAACCAGTGCGCACACATCCTCGGGACAGCGAATCACCGGCCGTTCCTCCGCCGGCAAGGCCGCCAGCCTTTTGCCCAGTTCCAGGGCAGCCTTGACCTGAACAGCTTTAACCGGCCCCACTCCTTTTACTTGACTTAATTCTTCGATGGTGGCCTGGGCAAGGGAACGCAGGTCGTTAAAACGGCTAAAAATTTCCGCCGCCAGTTCCATGGCTGAAGTTTTGGCCGTGCCGGTACGCAGCATAATGGCTAGTAAATCAATATCAGAAAGACTGGCCGCCCCTTCTTTAAGCATACGCTCCCGGGGTCTTTGTTCCGGGGGCAATTGGCGCATCACCGGATAAGTCATATAATTTCGACTCCAAACAGTTTTAATGAGTCTGCCAGTTTTGCCACCGGCAGGCCAACCACATTAAAATAACAGCCTGCAATGCCTTCAACAAAGACGGCTGCCTTGCCTTGTACCGCGTAGGCGCCGGCTTTATCCATAGGTTCCCCGGTATTTACATAACGCTCAATTTGTTTTATGGTTAAAGGTTTAAACCGCACGGTTGTTACCTGGTGGGTTACCACCCTTTGGCCGGTGCCGGCATCAATAACCGCCAACCCGGTATATACCTCGTGGCTTCTGCCCTGTAAACTTTGCAGCATTTGTACCGCTTCCTGCCGGTGGGTCGGTTTGCCCAGGGGCTTGTTATCCAAAACCACAATAGTATCCGCCCCGATCACCAAACCTTCGCCACATTGAGCAGCCACAGCGGTTGCTTTGCGCAGTGCCAGCTGTTCTGCCTGCTGAGCCACCGGCAAGGTTTCATCAAATGTTTCATCTACATCACTAACCCTCACCTCAAAAGGCAGCCCCAGGTTGGCCAGCAGTTCCCGGCGCCGGGGTGAGGCAGAGGCAAGTATAATCGGCCGCACAAGGTTACCCCCTGTATCTGCAATTAATCAGCTATAGTTTGCGGTAGGCTAAAAAACCAAGCAACATGCCCAGCCCTGTCACAGGGCCCAGCGACATGGTGATACCAAAAGAAATCTTGAGAAAGTGCAAATTAACAGTGGTATTGTTCAAACCAATGGTTGTAAAATTTTTTAATACCGGCAGGTAAGGTGCCGCCGCTTGCCCCAGGGCACTGCCGATAACGCCCCCAGACAACAATAAGATTATTAAACTGAGCGGACCTTTGCCGGTGCGAAACGTCTTGCTCATAGCTTCACCTGTCAGGAAAGGATTGGAATTACTTCTTATAAGTTTATCATCCACCCTTTTATCTGACAAGCAATTACAGGTACTTTAGTTGTCCCCGCAGCAGATAGAAATATCCCTAAAAATTTTGAAGGTGGGCAAAGCCCACCATTAATTGATTTATTTTTCCTTCAGCGCCAGGTTAAAGGTTAATATCTCCAGTTTAACCGAAAGATCCACATTCCTGACTTCTATATGATCAGGCAGGTTAAGGGAGATGGGAGCAAAGTTAAGGATTGCCTCCAAGCCTGCCTTTACCATAATGTCTGCAATTTCCTGGGCCGCTTTAGCAGGCACCGCAATAATTCCTATGCGAACGTTGCTCTCTTTTACCACCCTGGGCAGTTCCTCCAGGGGAAGCACCTCTAAATCAGCTATCCGCTTACCTATTTTGGTCAGGTCGTTGTCAAAGACCCCTACAATGGTAAAACCGCGGTCTTTAAACTCCTTATAAGTTACCAGGGCGGAACCAAGATTGCCTGCCCCCACCATTACCAGGTTCCAGGGTTCCGACAAGCCCAGTATTTTTACAGTGTAGCGGATTAGATCCTTAACATTATAACCTACGCCCCGGGTGCCGAACTCGCCAAAGTAAGCCAGGTCTTTGCGCACCTGAGCCGGGCTTACCCCAACCCCTTCGGCAATATCGCCTGAAGAAACTGTGGTTATACCCTTTTTGTCCAGCCTTTTTAAAAACCTGGAGTATATCGATAACCTAGTTATGGTTGCTTCCGGGATCTTGAGTGCTTTCACCAGGTCCCCTCCCTTATCCGAAAATATTATCATATCATTTCATTGCTGTTATTTTTCCGGCTAATTTATATTTAATATTATAGTGCCAAACCTGCAGGTTGCAAAGGGCATTTGTGAATCTTATGACATTACTTTTTTATGCAAAGTTCAAATTTTGTCGCTGACATGACAATTTTACAGTGTTATTTATGACCGTTTTCGACATTTATATAGGTATTATAACATTTTATGTTATTTTTTGCAGATAATATTTTTTTCTATTTGAATAGCATTGTGCCTGATTGTTTTTTCACATAAACATTAAAAATCACTCCGGCATGGTTGTCCGAAGTGATTTAAGTTAAGATTATTTTTTCAACAAAGCGGACCGGGCGTCTGCCACCATGTACAGTGAGCCGGTGATGCAAACCACATCGGCTGCACCGGCTTTCGCCAAGGCGCGGTTGACGGCCTGCGGCACTTCTTCAACAATTTCAACATTGGGCAGGTATTTTTTGACATACTCAGCCAGCCGGTACCAGTCACCTGCCCGGGGGTGGCCGGGCCGGGTAACGATTACTGCTTTGGCCAGCGGGGCCAGCTCATCCACCACTTGCTGCCTTTGTTTGTCTGCCAGCATGCCCAGTACAAAAATAACCTGCCGGTTGGCGAAATATTCCTGCAAAGCCTGCCGCAACGCTTGGGCACCCGCATGATTATGGGCTCCGTCCAGCAAAACGGTGGGGTTTTGACCAACCACCTCCAGGCGGCCCGGCCATTCAACCCTGCGTAGTCCTTCTTCCACCACAGCAGCCGGCAGCCTACGGCAGCCGGAAAACAATGTTTCTACCGCCGCCACCGCGGTAGCGGCGTTAATCTGCTGGTGCCGGCCCAGCAGCGGCAGCTTGATATGGTAGTTATGGTACTGCCCGTTAATAACCAACTGCCGGCAGCCCCCCTGGCCAGGCGACTGCCCGGTATGCCAGGATACCTCTCGGCCCACCGTAACCAGCCTGCTTTGGTTGGCTGCCGCCACCTGTCGTATCACTTCCAGTGCGGTTCCCGTGGCAGCCGTAACCACCGGCACACCCTTTTTAATGATGCCCGCCTTCACCCGGGCAATTTCTTCCACTGTCTGGCCTAAAAGGTCCATATGGTCCAGAGCCACATTGGTAATAACCGATACCTGCGGAATAACTACGTTGGTTGAATCAATGGCGCCTCCCAGCCCCACCTCCAGAGCCACGTAATCAACTTGTTGCCTGGCAAAGTAAAGGAGAGCCAGGGCGGTGCTCACTTCAAATTCGGTGGGGTGTTCAAAGCCCTCTTTAACCATATCATCCAAGTGCGGGCGAATTTCTGAAATTAATTCAGCCAATTGGCTTGGTGCAACAGGCTGACCGTTAATGATGAAGCGCTCGGTGTAGCTGTGCAAGTGGGGCGAGGTAAACATGCCTGTTTTAAACCCCGCTGCCCTTAATATGCTGCTGATCATGGCTGTGGTGGAGCCTTTGCCGTTTGTTCCGCCGATATGGATAATCTTTAAGTGCCGGTGGGGATTGCCCAACCGCCGCAACAGTTCCCGGATACGGTCCAGGCCCAGATTCATGCCGAATTTGGTCAGCCCTTTAAGGTATTGTATAGCCTGGTGGTAATTCAAGTGCCTTATCCTTTCTGTATCAAGTTAGCTATAGCGGCCGGCGCATATGGTTGCTGTTTAATGTCCGTCGTTTTCAATTAAGAAGTACTTGATGGCTTCCTTAAAGTTTTCCACGGCCTCCTCTATGGTGGCGCCGCGAGAAGCACAGCCCGGCACGTCCGGCGTTACGGCATAGTAACCGCCGTCCTCACAATCTTCATGCACCTGCACCCGAATGCGTACTTTTATTTCGCCTTCCAAACCACCCTTGGGCAGGGGCGAAAGAAATTCTTCAAATTGCAGCGGCATTTTGCACACCTCACCTTTTATCATTAGCTCAACATGGCCAGGCGGTCCTGCAAGGCCCGGACTTTCATGGTGAGCTCCTGCTCCTTGGCCCGCTCCTTTTCAATAACTTCTGCCGGAGCTTTAGCCAGAAAACCTTGGTTGTTCAGCTTGCCCTGCACCCGGGCCAGCTCGCCCTGCACGGATTTTAATTCTTTGTTTATGCGGGCCAGCTCTTTTTCCAGGTCAATTAAGCCTTTCAAGGGCACAAAAATCTCTACCCCGCGGGTCACCGCACCGGCGGACTGCTCCGGCTTTTGCTGCAGGGCAACCAGCACTTGCACCTGAGTGTTGGCCAGCCCCTGGATATAGGCGGTATTCCTTTCCAGGATACTGCGGTAGTAAGAGTCACCGGCAACCAGCAGGGACTCGGCCTTTTTACCCGGCGGCACGTTCATTTCCCCCCGAATCCGGCGGATGGCGGTAATAACTTCAATTAATACAGCCATTTCTTTCTCTGCGGTTTCATCATGCAGGCGGTCATCCGGGGTAGGCCAGGGGGCCAGCATGACGGTTTCTCCCCGGTGAGGCAGTTTCTGCCAGATTTCTTCGGTAATGAAGGGCATGAAAGGGTGCAGCAATTCCAGGGTCTGCCGCAACACTTGCACCAATACCTGCTGGGCTGTAATGCGGTCGCCCGGGGTGGTTTTGCCAAATAAGCGCGGTTTGGCCAGCTCAATATACCAATCGCAAAACTCGCTCCAGATAAAATCATACAGCACCCGGGCCGCTTCACCCAATTCGTAACGCTCAAGGTAATCGGTAACCTGGCTAACGGCACCCTGCAGGCGGCTTAAAATCCAGCGATCCGCCAGGGTATATGGTTCTCCCTGGGCAGCCGGGTCATAATCGCCCAGGTTCATCATGACAAAACGGGAAGCATTCCATAACTTGTTGGCAAAATTCCGGGCACCGTCCAACCGTTCAAAATGGAAGCGCAGGTCGTTGCCCGGGGTATTGCCGGTTATCAGCATAAACCGCAGGGAATCAGCCCCGTGGCTTTCTATAACATCCAGGGGGTCCACCCCGTTGCCCAGGGACTTGCTCATTTTGCGTCCCAGGGAATCCAGCACCAGCCCGTGGATGAAGACTTCTTTAAAGGGCTCCTGATCCATAAAGCGCAGGCCGGAAAATATCATGCGGGCCACCCAGAAGAAAATAATGTCACGGCCGGTGACCAGTACCGAAGTAGGATAAAAATGCTCCAGCTCGGGCGTCTTATCAGGCCAGCCCAGGGTTGAAAAGGGCCACAGGGCCGATGAAAACCAGGTATCCAGCACGTCAGGGTCTTGTTCTGTCTGCCCGCCGCATTTAACACAACGGTTTACCGGGGTAAGGGAAGCGGTAATTTCACCGCAATCCTGGCAGTAATACACCGGTATACGATGACCCCACCAAAGCTGACGGGATATGCACCAATCACGGATGTTCTCCATCCAATTCAAGTATATTTTAGTAAATCGTTCCGGAATAAAAGTAATGCGGCCCTCTTTTACAGCCTGAATGGCCGGTTCAGCCAGGGGTCTCATTTTTACAAACCATTGTTTAGACAGCATGGGTTCAATGGCTGTGTTGCAGCGGTAGCAATGCCCCACTGCGTGGCTGATATCTTCTGTTTTCACCAGGTAACCCATTTTTTCCAGGTCGCGCACAATTTGTTTGCGGCATTCCCAGCGATCCAAACCCTGGTATTGACCGGCTTGTTCATTCATTTTGCCGTATTTGTCAATAACCACAACCTCAGGCAGCCCGTGCCGGCGGCCAATTTCAAAGTCGTTAGGATCATGGGCCGGTGTCATCTTAACTGCACCGGTACCAAAGGCAGGATCACAGTAGTCATCTGCAATTACCGGCAATTCCCGCCCTACAATGGGCAGCAGCAAGGTTTTGCCCACCAGGTGCCGGTAGCGTTCGTCCTCGGGGTTAACGGCAACCGCCACGTCACCCAGCATGGTTTCCGGCCGGGTGGTGGCAATAACTATATATTCGTCCGGGTTATCCTTGGCGGGATATTTAATGTAGTACAGCTGCCCGGGTTTATCCTGGTGTTCCACCTCGATGTCTGAAATGGTGGTCTGGCAGTGAGGACACCAGTTGGTAATATAGTAATCCCGGTAAATCAAGCCCTGCTCAAACAATCGCACAAAAACTTCCAGTACTGCCCGGGAACAGCCTGCGTCCATGGTAAAGCGCTCCCGATCCCAGTCGCAGGAGGCACCCAGACGGCGCAACTGGGTGGTAATGCGGTTACCGTATTGTTCCTTCCAGGCCCATACCCGCTCCAAAAACTTTTCCCGGCCCAGGTCGTATTTAGACAGTCCTTCTTTCGCCAGTTGTTCTTCCACTTTTGCCTGGGTGGCAATACCCGCATGGTCAGTACCTGGCACCCACAAGGCATTATAGCCCTGCATGCGGCGCCAGCGGGTTAATATATCCTGCAGAGTATTGTCCAGGGCATGTCCCATATGCAGCTGCCCGGTAACGTTAGGCGGCGGCATGATAATGCAGAAGGGGGTTTTATCCTTCTCCACAGAGGCTGCAAAATACTTGTTGTTTTCCCAGTGACGGTACCATTTGTCTTCCACCTCACCCGGATTATACACGGTTGGTATGTTTTGTTCGGCCACGCTGATCACTGCTCCTTTTATATTGATAGCTGTAAAAAATAAAGCTCCCGTCCAATTCAAGGACGGAAGCTGTTTTCCGCGGTACCACCTTGTTTCCACCCACCGGCCAAACCATATGGGGGTGGCAGCTCAACGGGCTGTAACGGGCCATCCCGGCCAAGGCCTACTGGTTTGGTTCAGCCTGGCGTCTCCGGGGCTACATCCTGGGGCTTTGGACAGAAGGCCTTACAGCCATGGGCCTTCCTCTCTGCGACCAAAAAAATCCCGGAACTCCCCTTCTTCGACTTTACCTACCCAATAGTTTAATCTCTTTCATGCTTGGTGTCAACATGGCCTATTTGCCAGGATTAAGGTATCTTCGTTGTACTGCACGCTTTCTTACAGCAGGCAGGTTAACACCCAGGATGCCCCCGGCCGCCCCCAGCAGGGCCATAGCCAGCGGCAGCAAAACCGGGTCCGGTGCAGGCAATCCCATCAAGGCACCAAAGGCAACAAAGATTATACCGTAAAGCAGCCCGGTCATGCCGCCGTGCTGCCAGCCCCGGATACCCGCCGCCGCACCGGCACCGCAGCCTCCCAGGGCGGCGGAGGCCAGAATGGTAAGCAGGACAGCGGTAGAAAATTGATAAACCGGCTGATTGGTAATCAGCACCACAAAGCCCATCATTAAAAATACTGCCAGAGTAACGCTGAAGGCCTGAGCCAGGCCTGTCCCGACCGCTCCCTTTTTAAAGGGCCTGTCCCCTTTTACCCCCTGTTTTTGCCAGTGTACAAAGGTTAGTCTGCCCATCCCTTCAAACCCCCTTATATAATTCTCTTACATATGTATGCTGCTCAGGCAAAAATATGCCTTAAAACCAAAATATAGTTATGGAACATGATTTTGCCCCATAAACATAATAAAAAAGCATTTGCCGGAAAGGGGTTGGTCTTTCTGAAAAAATACGGCAGGTGGCTTGTGCTGGCGCTGCTGCTGGCGCTGATGGCCGGCCTTGGCGCACACGGGGTGAAAACTTACCTTTTATACAGTAAAGAGCCGGCTCAGCCGGCTGTCATCAAAGTGGGGGAACTGGAACGGTCATTGCTGGGATTGCCCCATTATGTTGCTCTGGCCCAGGGTTTTTACCGCGAGCAAAACCTCCAGGTAACATCTTTTGTGTTGGATAAGTCAACTCAAGCAGACCTGCAGTTGTCAAACCGGGCTGATGTTTACCTGGGCAACCTTTGCCAAGCGGTCTTTACCCGTCCCCTGGGAACCGGTGCAGAACTGGTGGCCCTGGCCGGGTTGGCCCGCCTGGAAGGGTCTTTTCTCCTGGGGCGTCAAATAAATCAGCCCTTTACCTGGAATAGCTTGAAAAAGAAAAGCATCCTGGGGGATGCTCCCGACAGCCAGGCCAACATTGTTTTGGAAGAAGCTCTCCGGCAAAATAAACTGGCCCTGCAGCATCAGGTTATTATTATCCAAAACCTGCCGCCTGATTTAAAGGAGGGAGCCTTTGAGGCCGGGGTCGGCCATTTTGTCCAACTGCCCGAACCGCAGGCTACTTTCACCGAACAAAAAGGATTTGGCCAAAAAGCCGTCTTTCTGGGCGGAGCGGTAAACCCAATACCTTCTCTGGCTCTGCTGGCGCCGCCGGCTTATCCGGCCGAACACAGCAGACAGTGCCAGCAGTTGGTTAACGGTTTGTGCAAAGGGCTGCTCTGGCTGGATTATCACAGCGCGGCTGAAGCAGCCAAGGCGGTGGCCCGCTATTTTCCCGAGCTGGACCACCAAACCTTAACCGGCATCATTGATCAATATAAAAAGCTGGGCCTGTGGGGTAAAAGCCCCCTCATCGGGCAGCCGGAATATGAAAGTTTGCAGTTGTATGTAAAAAAAGCCGGTGAATTAAGCAATCCGGTAAGCTATCAGGACGGCGTGTATGCAAAATTTGCCAAAAAGGCGGCCAAGACGGTAGAATATGTACCGCCGTCCCGGCAACAGGAAAAAACCTGGTGGGAGAAACTTAAAACCCTTGATTTTAAGTAAGAAATAATCAAAGCGTTGACGGGCACACTATAAATAACAGACTGTTATCGGAGGTGCCCCCCCTTGCGCGTTGCCATTATCGGGGCCGGCGTGTCCGGCCTGGCCTGTGCCCACGAATTGGAGCGGCTGGGCCTTGTCCCGGATATTTTTGAAGAACGACCCCGCTGCGGCGAGCTTTTTCCTCATGTGGCCGGTATTCTGCAATTGATGCACCGGCCGGTGCGGGATCCCTTGGTGTGGTTAGAAAAAGATTATTATATTAAGATCCAACCGCTGGCCGTCTGGAAAAAAATTACCATGCACGCGCCCAAGGTTAAAGGAGTTGCCCGTTCGGGCAAATTTGGCTACTTCGTGGAACGGGGGCAAAGCCACCGTTCCCTGGAAACCCAGTTGGCCCACAGCCTCCGCAGCCGGATTCATTTTAACTGTCGCGCCGATTACTCAGCCCTGGCCAGGGAGTATGATTATGTGGTGGTAGCCACCGGCAACCGGCAGATTCCCGCAACCCTTGGCCTATGGAAAGACATTTTCAGTACCAAAGTCAGAGGAGCGGTTGTGCAAGGCAAGTTTGACCCGGAAGAACTGATCATGTGGGTAGACAACGATTATGCCAAAGGAGCGTATGCCTATTTAACCGCCTTTAACACTGACCGGGCCAGCTTGGTGCTGATTTACGCCAATGCCAAACCGGAAGAAATGGAAGGATACTGGTCTGATTTTTTAAAGAAAGAAAATCTTAATTATCACATTGAAGAAAATTTTTTGCTGGAGCATGTGTCCGGTACGGTTTACCCCCATCAGGTGGGAAATGTTATTCTGGTGGGTACGGCCGGCGGTTTTATGGAATCTTTTCTGGGCTTTGGCACGGTTTCTTCTTTGCGCAGCGGTATCCTGGCGGCCCGGGCCATTAAACAAAACCGTAGTTTTACCAAGATGGTTAATGAATTAGATTTGGAAATGAAAAGATCTGTCCGTTTGCGGGAAATTATCAACACCATGGACAATAACGATTATGACCGGTTGGTTGCCACCGCCACCTTTCCTGTGATTAAACAGTTAATTTACAATACCAATTTCCCGATTTTAAAATATGCCGGCGATATTTTTCAATTTATTCGCAACTGGGGCGGCAAGCTCTAACAAAAAAACGCCGGCTTAACCGGCGTTACTCTTGTTCAGTATTTCTTGGCTGATCAGCCTGAAGCCAGTCTTTAATAACATCCAGCAGCTCATCCCTTCCCCGGCCGGTTTCTGCGGAAAAGGCAATTAAAGAATGTTCCGGCGCCAGGGACAGGGTTTTTTTAATTACTGACTGCTGCTTGGCCCATTGATTGTTAGACAGCTTATCTGCCTTGGTGGCCACCACCGCCGCCGGCAGCCGGTAATACTGCAGCCACCGGTACATTTGAATATCCTGGGCTGTGGGGGTATGGCGGCAGTCCAACAGCAGGCATACACCACGCAGGTTTTCCCTGTTTTTCAGGTAGCCTTCTATCATTTTGCCCCACCTGGCCTTAACTTCTTCCGGCACCCTGGCATAGCCGTAGCCAGGCAGGTCAACCATGATAAATCGGTCATTAATTTTAAAAAAATTAATCAGTTGCGTCCTGCCCGGCGTACTGCTGGTTCTGGCCAAACCTTTACGGTTAACCAGGCGGTTGATGAGAGATGACTTGCCTACATTGGAACGCCCGACAAAGGCTATTTCCGGTAAATCCCCCGGGGGATAACCCCCGGGGTTAACTGCACTGGTTAGAAACTCAGCGGCAACTATTTTCACGACGGTAACTGGGTTCCTCCTTGCGGCTGGACTTCCTGGTGGTTCATGGTCGGCAAGTGAGCGTCATCCAGGGCAGCTGCCGCTTCCGGCTCTACCACAGCTTCAGCTGCCTCTTTTTCCAGCAGGGCAAGATCAAGCACTTGGTCCATATGATCAACCAGTTTGAACTCCAGCTGCTTTTTAATGTTTTGGGGTATTTCTTCCAGATCCTTTTTGTTATCCAGCGGCAACACAATTACTTTATTGCCCGCCCGGTGCGCAGCCATAACTTTTTCTTTAATGCCGCCCACCGGCAGCACCCGCCCCCGCAGGGTAATTTCGCCGGTCATCGCCACTTCGTGGCGCACCTTGCGTCCGGTAAGTACCGAAGCCATAGCGGTGGCCATGGTAATGCCTGCCGAAGGACCGTCCTTGGGAATGGCTCCCTCCGGAATGTGGATGTGTAAGTCCCACTTTTCAAACAGCTCCTGGTCTATGCCTAAATCCTGGGCCCGGCTGCGCACATAGCTGTAGCCGGCCTGGGCGGATTCTTTCATTACATCGCCCAGCTTGCCGGTCAGGGTCAGGCGACCATTGCCTTTATAGGTGGTTACTTCGATCACCAGTGTGTCGCCGCCCACTTCGGTCCAGGCCAGGCCGGTAACAATCCCCACCTCATCGTTTTTCTCCGCCACCCCGTAGCGGTAGCGGGGAATCCCCAAAAATTGCTCCAGGTTTTGCGCCGTAATTTTAACTTTAGCTGCCTCACCGGCCACAATTTTCTTGGCGGTTTTCCGGCAAAGGGTAGCAATTTTGCGTTCCAGGTTGCGCACCCCGGACTCTCGGGTATACTCCCGAATCACTTTCAGGATGGTGTTATCCGAAACGCCAATCATTTCACCCGTCAGACCGTGTTCCTTAATTTGCTTGGGCAGCAGGTGGCGCTTAGCAATTTGCAATTTTTCATCTTCAGTATACCCAGAAATCTGAATAACTTCCATACGATCCAGCAGTGGGCGGGGAATGGACCACATGTTGTTGGCGGTAGTAATGAACATTACGTTGGAAAGATCAAAGGGTGTTTCAATGTAATGATCGCTGAAGGTGCTGTTTTGTTCCGGATCCAACACTTCCAGCAGCGCCGCAGCCGGATCACCCCGAAAATCACTGGCCATCTTGTCGATTTCATCCAGCAGAAAAACAGGGTTTTTGGAACCGGCATTGCGCATTCCCTGGATAATCCGGCCCGGCATGGCGCCCACATAGGTCCGCCGGTGGCCCCTGATTTCAGCTTCATCCCGCACACCGCCCAGAGAAATGCGGACAAACTTGCGATCCAAGGCGCGAGCGATAGAACGGCCCAGGGAGGTTTTACCCACCCCCGGCGGGCCTACCAGGCAGAGGATAGGGCCTTTCATTTTCTTAGCCAACTTACGAATGGCCAGGTATTCAATAATTCTTTCTTTGGGATCCTTCAACCCATAGTGGTCGTTATCCAGCACTTCCTGGGCGGCTTTAATATCAATACGATCCCTGGTGCTCTTGCTCCAAGGAAGGCTCAAAAGCCAGTCCAGGTAATTGCGCACCACTGTGGCTTCCGCCGCCATGGGCGGCATTTTTTCCAGGCGGTCTACTTCCTTAAGGGCTTTCTCCTCAGCCTCTTTAGGCAATTTGGCTTTGGCAATTTTTTCCCGCAGTTCCTCACACTCGGCTACCCGTTCGTCCTTTTCTCCCAGTTCTTTTTGGATCGCCTTCATTTGTTCCCTGAGGTAATATTCCTTCTGGGTTTTTTCCATTTGTTTGCGAACCCGGATGTTAATCTTTCTTTCCAGCTCAACAATTTCCAGCTCTCTGGCAACGATGGCGCAGAGTTTTTCCAGCCGATCGACGATTTCAACCGCTTCCAGTACTTTTTGCTTATCCTCAATACGCAGTGCCAAGTGAGAAGCAATAATATCCGCCAGGCGTCCCGGTTCTTCCAGGTTAACTACCGAAACCACAGTTTCCGGGGGAATGCGTTTGGATAGTTTTACATATTGCTCAAACTGGTAAACCAGACTGCGCATGAGGGCTTCAATTTCAGGGTTTTTCTCAAATTCTTCGCTGTACTGCTCAATTTCCACCCTAAAATATGGTTCCATGTGTTGATATTGAACAATGCGGGCCCGGGCAATGCCCTCCACCAGCACCCTGATGGTGCCGCCAGGCAGTTTTAGCAGCTGCTTAACTTCAGCCACGGTCCCTACCTGGTAAATATCGTCTGCTGTCGGCTCATCGGTCTGGGCTTCTTTTTGGGTGGCCAGAAAAATTATTCTGTCTTGTACCATGGCTTCTTCTATGGCCTGCACCGATTTTTCCCGACCCACGTCCAGGTGAATAACCATATAAGGAAATACCAGAATACCCCGCAGAGGAAGCAGAGGTAGAGATTTTATTACGGAATTCACTGCTGCACCTCCTTGTATACTAATCCTGTGATAGTTGACTAATTGATTTAGAATACAGTAATCATAACATAAAAAATAAGAATCCCGCCACAACAATAATTCCCAGTAACGGAAAAAACCCAGCAATTGCCGGGTTTTTTAAGCTAAGAGCAGCAAATTTGTCACTGCTGTCTGACAGGTTGTTTCATATCTCGCATTTTTTAAATGTATATTCAGGATTTGGCAGCTTCTTGCGATAAAAAGGCTGCCGCAGGTAATTCCAGCCCGCTGGGTAAGGGCTGCCATTTGTGTTCTTCAGCGGTTGTTTGGCTCAGCAAGGCCCCGTTGATTACTTCGTCCAGGGTTTCTACCGCCACCACGGTAATATCGGACATGTTTTTAAATATTTCCTGGTAATTTTCCCGGGGAATAAAAACTTTTTTCACACCCGCCTGGCGAGCTGCCTCAACCTTAGCCACAACACCGCCCACCGGTTTCACCAAGCCTCTGATAGATATTTCCCCTGTCATGGCCACCGTATTGTCTACCGGAATGCCCTTGATGGCAGAATATATGGCGGTGGCAATGGTAACCCCGGCAGACGGGCCGTCCACCAGACCGCTGCCTAAAAAGTTAACATGAATATCATAGTTGCGCGGATCTACATCCATCACCCGCCTCAATACTGTCACAACATTTTCCACCGAACTGCGGGCCATGCTTTTGCGGCGTATTTTTTTGCTGCCGCCCCCGATTTCCTCCTCTTCTACCACACCGGTGACAATAATTCTGCCTGATGCCGCAGCTGCCGGAATGACAGTGGCCTCCACCTCGGACAGGATACCCATATTAGGCCCGTATACTGCCAGGCCGTTAACCACTCCCACCTGGGGTTGCGGGTTTATTTTCCGTTCCGGTCGCGGGGTATACTGACCGCTGTTGATTACCCACTCAATGTCACGCACCAAGATATTTTGCCGTCCCTCGGTAAGGGCAATGCCGCCGCCAATTTGAATGATATTGACTGCTTCCCGGCCATTGGTGGCATAGCGTTTAATGACATCCAGGGCACCTTCTTCCAAGGGAAAACCAATTTTTTCAGCTGCGTTGGCTGCAATTTTTTCAATTTCATCCGGCAGCAGCGGGCGAAAGAAGATTTCCAGACACCGGGAACGGATAGCCGGGGGTATTTCTTCGGGCGTTCTGGTAGTGGCCCCCACCATGCGAAAATCGGCCGGCAAACCGTTTTGAAATATGTCATGAATATGGGTAGGGATGTTGCTGTCTTCTGAGCTGTAGTAGGCGCTCTCTAAAAAAACCTTGCGGTCTTCCAGCACTTTTAACAACTTATTCATTTGAATCGGGTGCAGTTCGCCGATTTCATCAATAAACAACATTCCCCCGTGTGCTTTGGTAACCGCACCCGGTTTGGGCTGGGGTATGCCCGCCATACCCATGGGGCCGGCCCCCTGGTAAATGGGATCATGTACCGAGCCAATCAGCGGGTCGGCAATGCCCCTCTCGTCAAAACGGGCGGTGGTGGCATCCAGCTCAACAAACTTAGCGTTTTCTTTAAAGGGTGAGTTGGGCGATTTTTTGGCTTCTTCCAGTACCAGGCGAGCAGCTGCCGTTTTGCCTACCCCCGGCGGCCCATAGATAATAACGTGTTGCGGGTTGGGCCCGCAGAGGGCCGCCCGGAGAGATTTAAGGCCTTCTTCCTGGCCGATAATTTCATTAAAGTGTTTAGGTCTGGTTTTTTCCGCCAGCGGTTCAGTTAATGAAATAGCCCGCAAACGCTGCAGTTTCTCCATTTCTTTGCGTGATTCTTTTTCTACCGCGGTTTTATTGTTCTGCTGTGCCTTTAGCAAATTCCAAAAGTAAAGGCCGATAACCACCGCAAAGAATACCTGTATAAAGGTGAGAAACCCCCCCAGACCGGTAAGTTCCCCCATAGCATTGCCTCCTTTAGGTTCAGTTCCTTATTGTATTATTGCTAAAAAGGCCATGTTTTACACATTACTGGATGGATTTCTTGGCACATAACAAAAAACACGGAGCAGCAACTCCGTGTTTTTTGAACCGTTAGGCCGATTCTTCTTTTTTCTTTTTATTATCAACGGTAATAAGAAGCGGTTCACCCTTCTTGAGAATAGCTTCTTTGGTAATAATGACTTTTGCAATATCCTTACGGGAAGGAATGTCATACATGATATTCAGCATAACCTCTTCCATAATGGCCCTGAGACCGCGGGCGCCGGTATTGCGCTTCAGTGCCTCTCTGGCTACCTCCCGCAGTGCGTCCGGCTGAATTTCCAGGGCTACCCCGTCCAGCTCAAACAACTTTTCATATTGTTTGGCCAGAGCATTTTTGGGTTCTGTAAGAATCTGCACCAGAGCATCTTCATCCAGGGCATCCAGCGTAACAATCACCGGCAGGCGGCCCACAAATTCAGGAATTAACCCAAATTTAAGCAGGTCTTCCGGTAAAATGTGCGCCAGAATTTCACCGATTTTTTGTTCCTTCTTGGTCTGGATTTCTGCTCCGAAGCCCATTTGCTTCTTGCCGATGCGGTTTTGAATTATTTTTTCAATGCCATCGAAGGCGCCGCCGCAGATAAATAAAATATTGGTGGTATCCAGTTGGATGAACTCCTGGTGCGGATGCTTGCGCCCGCCCTGAGGCGGCACGCTGGCCACCGTTCCCTCCAGGATTTTTAATAAGGCCTGTTGAACTCCCTCGCCGGAAACATCCCTCGTAATAGAAGGATTTTCTGACTTGCGGGCAATTTTATCTATTTCGTCAATATATACGATACCTTTTTCGGCCTTCTCAACATCGTAATCGGCAGCTTGAATCAGTTTCAGCAGGATATTCTCAACGTCTTCGCCAACATATCCTGCCTCGGTTAAAGAGGTGGCATCTGCAATGGCAAATGGCACGTTTAACAGGCGAGCCAATGTCTGGGCCAGCAAAGTTTTACCGCACCCGGTAGGGCCAAGCATGACGATATTGCTCTTGGACAATTCGACATCCTCTACCTTGCCCCCCAGATTAATACGCTTGTAATGGTTGTATACGGCCACAGCCAGTTGTCGTTTGGCATTTTCCTGACCAATGACATACTGGTCTAAAATAGCTTTAATTTCTTTGGGCTTTGGCAGGTCGCCCATGTCCAGGCCGAGATCGTCGCTTAACTCTTCTTCGATGATTTCGTTGCATAATTCAATGCATTCATCGCAGATATATACTCCGGGCCCGGCCACAAGCTTCTTGACCTGGTCCTGCAGTTTGCCGCAGAAGGAGCATTTAAGCTGGCCTTTCTCGTTAAACATATTTCCACCTCTTTTATCTTTACTTCCTATACGGCATCACCTCATCGATGATTCCATACTGTTTAGCCTCTTCAGCAGACATAAAGAAGTCACGCTCGGTATCTCTGGCCACCTTTTCCAAAGGCTGTCCGGTATGATAAGCCAATTTTTCGTTTAACAGATCTTTCATCCGCAAAATTTCTTTGGCATGAATATCTATATCGGTAGCCTGCCCCTGTACACCGCCTAGGGGTTGGTGAATCATAATTCTTGCCATGGGCAGAGCATAACGCTTACCCTTGGTGCCGGCCGCCAGCAGGAAAGAACCCATACTGGAAGCCTGCCCCAGGCAGATGGTGGATACAGGAGGTTTAATATACTGCATAGTGTCGTAAATGGCTAAACCTGCCGTTACAACACCACCCGGTGAATTAATGTAAAGATGAATATCCTTTTCCGGATCCTCCGCCTCCAGGAACAGGAATTGGGCAATGACCAAGTCTGCCACATGGTCATCAATTGGGCCGCCGATAAAAATAATGCGATCCTTTAACAGTCTGGAATAAATATCGTAGGCCCGCTCGCCCCGGTTGGTTTGTTCTACAACAATTGGTACTAAGCCTGACAAATCCCTCGCCTCCTTGATCTATAGAGATCTTTGATGAAACGGCTATTTTGGGCTTACTCTTTCCAATCTATGCAATTTATGCCTGGACGGTGTCTTCAACAATGCTGGCATTTTCCACCAGGAAGGAAACCGCTTTGCGGCGGGCTATATCTTGAGATATATGCCCCAGCTCACCTTGTAATTCCAGGGTTTTGCGTACAATTTCCGCATCCTGTTTAACATAATCGGCAATCTTCCGGATCTCCTGGTTAATTTCCTCTTCGGAAACCTGAATGTTTTCCGCCCGGGCAACCGCATCCAGAACCAGCTCGTTTTTCACGGTTTTTTCAGCATCCGGCTTCATGCGCTGCCGCATGTCAGCAAGGCTGGTATTGGTGAACTGGAAATACTGATCCAGGTTGATGCCCTGCTGGGCCAGTCGCTGACCAACGCTGTTAAGCATTTCGTCAACTTTTTGTTCTATCATGGCGGCGGGAATTTCCACGCTGGCATTGGCTGCCACAGCTTCCACCACGCCGTTTTCTACGGCTGATTTAGCCCTGGCCTCGGCAGCTTCCTTTAATTTATTCCGAATATCTGACTTTAATTCTTCCAGGGTATCAAATTCGCTGACGTCTTTGGCAAATTCGTCATCCAGGGGCGCTAATTCCTTACGTTTAATTTCCTTAACAGTTACTTTGAAGGTAGCAGGTTTGCCGGCCAGGTCTTCAGCATGGTACTCTTGCGGGAAAGTCACGTTAACTTCTTTTTCTTCGCCAACTTTGGCACCGATAAGCTGGTCTTCAAAGCCGGGGATGAAGGCTCCGGAACCAATGGTCAGGGAATAATTTTCCGCTGTGCCGCCAGGGAAGGCTTCCCCGTCAACATAACCGGCAAAATCAATAATGGTTATGTCGTCTTTTTGCACTTCGCCTTCTTCAACGGTAACCAGTTTGGCATAACGATTTTGCAGGCGTGCCAGTTCTGCCTGAACATCTTCATCGGAAACCTCAGTGGACGGGCGCTTTACTTCGATGCCTTTATATTCGCCAAGGGTTACCTCCGGTTTAACCTCTACGGTAGCTTTGAAAATAAGGGGTTTACCCGGTTCTCCCTGTACAATGTCAATTTTGGGCCGGTCGATAGGTTCGGTTTTGGTTTCTTCCAGGGCTTGCATGTATGCCTCAGGAACGATGATTTCAGCAGCTTCACCAAACAGGGTCTCTTTGCCTACAAAACGCTCCACCAGGGCCCTGGGGGCTTTACCCTTGCGGAAGCCAGGGATGTTCACCTTTTTTACAATATTACGGTAGGCCTGCTGCATGGCCTGCTCCACTTTTTCGGTTTCTACTTCAACTTCCAAAAGGACGGTGTTTTTTTCTATCCTTTCTGCTGTAGCTTTCATTAACAATGTTCCTCCTTAGTTACATGTTTTGTTAGAGTATTCGTTTGAGTTTTTATATAAAATTACACCCTCCCCTGGCTGATGCTATTTATAGGCCTTGTAGTATAACCAATTACAGTTAAGGATACTGCTTTTAGTTCTACGAAGGGTTATCTAACTCCTGCTTAAGTTAGAATCATTTCCAGCCAAAAAGGGCAATTTTTTCCAGTATGCTCAATAATTAAAATACCAGGGCATAACCCTGGCTACTCTAATTACTACAATTATACCATAATGTTATGGGTTTGCAAAACTTTTACAAACAATTACTTACACTTCTTAATATAACAATTATTTTTTTATCAAGATTAATTATATAATTGAAAAAACACTGAAAATTGTGTTAATATAATTTTAACGGAGGATTGCGAAAGATGTCAAATGTCTGTTATATTTGTCAAAAGACAATACCCAAGCCCCTGGAATGTGCCGTTTGCGGTCATGAGATATGCCCCTCTTGCAGTGAGCAATGCAGTATCTGTAAACAGTGGATCTGTTTCCGCCATCTCATTTGTGTGTATAAAAAAGAGCACATTTGCACGGAATGTTATGCCAATCAATTGATGAACAGTGTTGACTGACCGGTTATTGATACCGGTTTTTGTTTTTTCCGGTAACCTTTCCAAGTATTCTCACATACAATTACTGTAAAGAAATATTTCAAGCATGGGAGGTTCAACTCTATGACGGATGATTTAAAAGAAACACAAAGCCCGGACGAGGTCAGCCAGCAAGACGCCGCCATTACATCTTCAGGTTTTTTGGGCAGGCGGGGTTTACTGGCCCAGTTTACATTTAAAACTCTGCAGCCATCAAACACCAGCGGCGCCACAACTGTTCCTTTAACATCAACTCCCACCACCATTGCTGCACTGACGGGCCATGACGCCTTAAATATTTTAGATGTTTGCAGCCGGGTATGCCTGACTGCCACCGTTGGCTGGCAAGCGACGGACAACACATCCCGCCAGGGAAGGGTAGATGTATTGTTTAAAATCTATCGTGAAGCTCCGGTATCCGGTCCTTTAATTTTCAGTTGCCGCCAGACGGCAGAAGCCGGTGATTATGAAACCACCACATTTACTCATGTGGATCTGCCGCTGCTGCCCCTTGATCCCTGTGATAAACACTGCCACCAAAAAATAAGTTATTTCTTGACAGCAGAACTTCCGTTAACCGGTACTCAAGCCAACGTAATCGGCCCGATTACCTTCACCGGCGCACAGATTTTACCCAATCCTTAGGCCTCTTTGCTTAATTCGCCAGGCGGCGGAGCAATCATAAAATAAATCTAAAACCCGAGGAGTTTACCCTCGGGTTTTGCAGCAAGTGGTGCGGATGAAGGGACTTGAACCCCCACGCCTTGCGGGCACCAGATCCTAAGTCTGGCGCGTCTGCCAATTCCGCCACATCCGCAAGTAGCAAGCATTAAAAAACACAATATATGCAAAATGGTGACCCATCCGCGACTCGAACGCGGGACACCCTGATTAAAAGTCAGGTGCTCTACCGACTGAGCTAATGGGTCACGCTAAAATGGCTGGGGCGGCTGGATTCGAACCAACGAATGCCGATTCCAAAGACCGGTGCCTTACCGCTTGGCGACGCCCCAGTAAACTATATTTAAATATTATGGGGTGGATAATGGGACTCGAACCCACGACCCCCAGAGCCACAATCTGGTGCTCTGACCAACTGAGCTATATCCACCACAACAACTTGCTGACTCGCACAAATTATATTAGCAAACACTTTAATGTTTGTCAAGGGTTATTGCGCTTATAACTTTTCATAAACTAAAGTGTTTTGCCATACCGCATAAGACATATTGTCGTGAACAATTATTTATTATATGTATGCTAATATTAGTTGTCAACTATTATCTTTAAAATATGCAAGGACATTATCCCTCTTGGCTGACAGATTGCTTGTCAGGCAACTTTTCTTGTTCCGGCACACACTGGATAGCTATGACACCGATTAAAATCATGGAACAGCCAACCAACTGCAGCGGGTATAAAGTTTCTCCCAACGCCAAAAAAGCCACCACAGCAGCCACCACCGGTTCCATGGTGCTGGTTAAGCTGGTAATAACCGGCGTGAGGCAGTTTAAGCCGCAAAAATAAAAACCAAAGGGCAGCACAGTGGCAAACACAGCTATGTACAGGAAGAAGTACCACTCGGTAAGGCTGTGCCCCACCATGGCAACCCAGGGCGGTTGAAAAATATTCCAGACCAGCGCCCCGAAGCCGAAACAGTACAAAAGCATGGTCCAGTGATTCATAGTAGCCAGGCCCTTTTTGCCGTAAAGGGTATAAAAAGCCAAGCTGGCTGCGGAAACCAAGCCGCTTGCCAGCCCAGGCCAGTTAACTGCCAGTCCTCCTCCCGGGACTCCGCTGACAATTAAATAGCCGCCCCCGGCAGTAAGCAATAAAGCCAACAGTTTTACGGGACTTTTTGACTCCCTCTGGCGCAAAAATGCGTAGACAGCCACAAGAGCCGGCGCCAAATACTGTAAGAACACCGCTGTTGCCACGTTAGTTTGGCTGATGGTAAAAAGGTAGCTGAACTGAACCAGCCCGACGCCGGCGGTACCCAGAACCGCCAGGTAGGGCAACTGGGATTTTTTTACCTTTAACAGGTGCGGCTGCCAAACTGCCAGGTAAAGCAGCAGCACCGCGAATGATAAAGTAAGCCGGATTGTGACCAGGTGCATGGGGTTAACCTGATGGTTAAATAAAATTTTCGCCACTGTCCCGGAAACACCCCATAAGAAGGTCGCCCCCACCAAAAAGAAAAAACCTTTTATGGAAGGCTTCAAAACAAACACCCCCTCGTGTCATATATTTAGAGTCCTAAAAAGAACGGTAATATAAACCCTTTATTATTTATATCATGTTGATCTTTGAAAACCGGAAATTAATTCTGCCTTTTACCGGACGGTTAATATTTACGCCCCTAAATCCGAGTGTTTGGTAAATTTTACACACAGTTTATATCTGTTTAATACCTGTATTGTATGCTTGTAAAAAAAGCGAAGGAGTGTGCAAAATGGAACTCAAGGAGTCTGTGGCTAATCTGCTGCAGGTTAATGAGCAGCTAAAGCGTCAAATTGCCGGTTTCAATATAACCTTCCGCAAATTTTTAGCCTACATAAATTCAATTACTTAAAGTTTGGTTCCCTCCACCGGTGAATAGTTTAAATGCAAGGCGTGCTCCACCTTGTCATCAAAGGCCTGATCGTGGGAAACCAGCAGCAGTTGTTCAAACCGGCACTCCTGTTGTGCTTTCATAACAGCCTCGGCCAACATTTGCCGGCTTTCGGCGTCCAGACCATAGGTTGGTTCGTCAAAGGCGCAAAAACCGGCAGCTGAAAATTCTTTCACCAGGGCCAGCTGCATGGCCAGAGCCGCTTTCATTTGTTGCCCGCCGGACAGGCTGGCAAATCTTTTTTCTCCGGAAACCGTAGCGACGGTCAGGCTGTAATCAGCGGCACGCCACTGAAACTGGGCTGCTTCGTTGCTCATCGAATTATAGATAACCTGAGCCTGGGCAGCTACCCGCCCGGTTAAATTGCGGACCAAGGGTTCCTGGGCGTTTTTCAGCACCTGCCGGGCCTTTTCCAGAATACTTTTCTGCGCCTGCAGGTGCAGCAGTTCCTTGACCTGTTCGTCCCTTTGCCTCTGCAAACCGTTTAAAAGGTTGACCCGCTGAGTTTGTTCCTCTACCGCCCGGTTAGCCTCAGCCAATTTACTGGCAGCCTCCCCCAACTCAAGGTTAGCCCTGGCATAAATTTCTTTTAGTTCTTGATGCTGATCCGGCCGGTAGGCAGCTTCCGCAGCCTGGCAGGCCAGTTCTGCCGCTGCCAGGGCAATCTCCGCCTGCCGCAGTTGGTCGGTGCTTTGGGCCAGCCGGTTCTGGTATTCTTGTATTCGTTCAGCCACCGGCCGGTTTTCCAGGTAAGTGGTGTAACCGGCCTGGTGGCAAATTTTTTGCCGGTTGGCTGAGGCCAGTTTTTCGTCCAGGTCGGCAAAGGGCTGCAGCAGAGATTCCAGTTCCTGAATTCGCCGCCGGGTGGCAACCAGGGAGTCAGCAAGATCTGCCGCCTGTCTGGCTGCCTCAGCGGAGCTTTGATGCAGTGAGGCAATTTCCCCGGCCAATGCTTGCAGCGCTTTTTCTTCCGCCGCCAGCTCTTTGCTGTGCGCCAGACGCACGGTGAGGTTTTCCTGTGCGGCGTTGTATTGTTGTTCTACCAGCGGCTTCCACTTTTCAAAGTTATCATAAAGCAGCTTTTGCAATTCTTTCATTTCCTGCACAGCAGCCCGGTAAACATCCAGGTTAATCTCGTCTTTGACGGTTAAGCCCTTTAGTTTGGGCGGCTGTTCCCCGATTTTTAGTGCGGCTGCCAGTACGGCAGCCGCCTGCCTGCCCCGGCTGTCTTCCAGTTGTTGGTATAAGCCGGCTATGCTCTTGCCCAGCTGACGGATGCGAGCTTGCTTTTCCAGTTGTTCTTTTTCTAAAGCCCGCCATTCTTCCAACCGTTCTCCGGCTTCCGCCAGCAGTTTAAGTTTTTCCTGGTGTTCGGCAGCCGCAACGGAAATTTTGCGGTTAAGCTGCTGCAAATCCTGGCGGGCCTTGTCCGGATTAAACTGGCTGCAGGCAGTACCCAGCAGGGGGCACTGTCCGCCGGACAGCTTCTCCAGCTGCTGTTCCAGGATAACCTTGTCTCGCTTTGCTCTTTCCAGGTTATCCCAACAAGCACGTTCCCGGGATTCTGCTTCGGCCAATCTGTCTTTGGCCAGCGCCAGCCGGGCAGCCACCTGGTTATCCAGCAGGTTAAGGTTATGCGCCAGTTCCGCCAGTTGCTGGATGGCCGGTTTGTTTACGGCACTCATGGCCCTGAGCCACTCCACCACCTGCACCAGGCAGTTTTTTAGCTCCTCTGCCTGCTGCTTGCAGCGCCGGGCATCCGCTTCGCCGGCCCGGTGGCACTGCACCTGCTGCTGCCAGACCGCCAGTCTTTCTTGATACTGCCGCTCTTTGCCGGCTGCGCTTTCTTTATCCCTGGCCGCCTCCTGCTGTTTCGCTGCCAGGTCTTTGCTCAATATGGTTTCTTCCTTTTGCAGAAATGTTAGTTCCTTATTTAAGTTATCCCGTTCAAGCCGTTGCTTTTCTAACTGGTTAATAAGTTTTTCCAGCTTAATATATGCTTCATAATCCTCCCTGGTTTGCTGCAAAAGTTCTGCCGCCCGCCGGGCTTCTTCCCATCTGGCGGTGTCTGCCGCCACCGCTGCCCCGGCCTGCTCCCGTTTGCCCCGGGCCTCTCCCAGTTGCAGCTTGGCTGTTTGGTATTTGGTTTGTAAAAGGTCATACTCAGCCAGCCGGCGTGCCGCATCGTCCAAGCGTTCTTGGCACTGCTGCACCAACTGCGCCAACGCGGCTTGCTGCCCAAGAACCTCCGCCAGCTTATCCGGTGCATCCGCCAGCTGGGCCAACTGACCCTCCAGCCGGCTGATCATAACCTCCTGGCGGACAATATCCTGCCCTATTTCATCACAAGGCTGCTTTAAATACTCAAAACACTGGCGGAAAATATCCACATCTAACAAAGGGTCAAAGTGGTTTTTCGCATCTCCGGGCTTCAGGTCAAAGGGAAGGGTAAAGCGGCCCTGTTTCACTCCCAGCAGGCTGTGGAAAACTTCCGTCAGGCGCTCAGGCTTTGCCACGCCGGCCAGTCGGGCCAGAAATTTTCGTACTTCCTGTTCTCCTTCGGCTTCGATGAAATCATCATCCTCACGCACAACCTTCCAGCGCCTGCCACCGTTGCCTACGTCCCTTTCCACCCGGTAAAGGCAATCCTGATGCCACACCCAGACATCTATTTCCCCGGCCTTGCTGCCGTTTCTTAGCAGGTAGGTGTTTTTGGCCATCCTGGCATTGCCCCGAACAGGCTCGGCGTCAAACAAAACATACCCGATAGCCTCAATGAGCGTGCTTTTGCCGGATCCGTTTTTACCGGCAATCTGGTTAACGCCGGGTTCCAGATATATGGTAATACCACGGCCGTTCTCGCCCTCGCCGTAACTTTTGATGTTTTTCAGTCTGATTTTTTGTATCCACATTAGCCTTCACCGTCCTTGGCAGCGGCGACAAATTTTGCCTGTTTTTCGTCAACAATTGCAGCCAGCAGTTGCTCCACCAGCGGATGGTTATGCAACCGTTCCCTGATTTCCTGAGCCGACACCTGGTTGCGCACATCCTCTTTCAACCGGTAAAGCAGACCGGCTAACAGCTCAGTCTGCTGTTCTAAACCGGGCAGGGGGTTTTGCCGCAGCACCTCATGGATGGCGGACAACTCAAGTTCTTCCCTGGTAGAACCCGCCTGCTTAACCGCCGCGGCTGCTTCGCCCAGCGCCGGCTGCAAGCCGCCGGAAATTACTTCCACCGCCATTACCGGCAGGCTTTCCTGCAAATAAGCAGCCAGTGCTTCAGTATCCAAGCGAATCCTTCCCAGGTTGACGCTACCGGTTAATTCCAATCTCACCGCATCCTCGGGCAATGCTCCCAAAGAACGCAGGTTGTTTATAATATCGGACTGTATGGCTTCCATGGCCCGCTTGGTTTTGTTCCCGTGGGGAGAACAATCGTAACGCAAATTAAGAACGCGGCGCTTGGGAACTTCAATTATCTCTGCCCGCCGCAGGGGGACGGTGTGAGCCGGGTCTATCTCCACCACTGCCAACCCCCTGGGCCGGCCATCATAACGGCTTTCTTCCAGCCTTACATGTTCCGGAGAACCGGGGTTAACAGCCCACCCGCCATGATGCATGGGTTTATGTATATGCCCTAAGGCCAGGTAATCCACACACCCATGGAGAAACTCCAAATTCTCCCGTGAAAACCCCCCGCCTTCCTGCACGATATAGTCCGGACCGGCGTGCAGCAGCATAACCAGGGCAGCCGGCTCAGCTGTTTGCCGCCAACCGGACAGCACCTCCGCAATCAACCGGGCCCGCTTTACCGTGCCGGCCCCCAGGTAGCCTGCCCCCACCAGGCGGATTCCTTTAAAATCTATATAGGAACCGCATCGCCGGGTCTCATCCCAGGGAGTAATCACCGGTCCCCGGGAGGTAAAAGGAATGGTCAGCAGATGCAACAAACCAATATCATTTAAATACTTCACCCAGGTAGGGGACTCGCCGGTCAGCGTAGCCCGGTCGTGGTTGCCTTCTATGGCAAAAACAGGAATACCGGCTTGTTGCAGCGGCATCAAACAGGCGGTTGCCTGCTGGAGAACCGGCGGCTGGATGTTGGGCGAATCAAAAAGGTCGCCTGCTATCAGCAGGGCATCCGCTTTTTGTTCAATGGTATACCGCACAATAAAATTAAGAGCCCGGGCAAAATCCGTATCCGGCAGCTTACCGTCCAGCCGCTGCCGGCCCAGGTGAATATCTGAACAATGTATAAACTTGACTTTTGACATGACAGGCACTCCCTATGGAACTGTTATGTTACAATTATAACCAACCCTCAGACGCCTGAACAGGTTGTTTGTTACGCCAACAACAAAACCCCTGCCGGAGAGGCAAAGGGTTTTGTTGTTCATAACTTACTTGTTTTCTACCGGTGCTCTGTCACGAAACAGGGTTGGGATGAGAATCAGTCCGGAAACACCAATCAGGCTGTAGATAATCTTACTGAGCATGGATGATTCCCGTGTTGCATCCCCACCCAACAGGGCAGCCACCAGGTCCCAGCTGAAAAGCCCCACCAGCAACCAGTTGAGAGCTCCTACAATGACCAGCACCAAAGCAACTCTGGATAACATTTCCACCGCTATCACTCCTCCAGAAAAGATTTATGATTACGGTAGTTATTGTTACCCAATTTATTGATTGTTATACATTTTTTACCAAAAACGACATCATTCAAATATTTCATCTACTAAGTTTTTGTTATTATACTCCGGTTGGGAGATAATCGTAAAAGTAAATTCTATCGCATCTCCTTCTCCGGCCTCCGGAGGCAGGAATTGCCTGGGCACATTCCACATAATTTGGCCCTCTGCCTCTAATACTGCCCAGCCGCCTTCAAAACGGTCAATCACTGCTTTCACTGTTTTCCCCTCCCAAACACCCGGCTATTTGCCTGCGGCAGCTGTCCTTTGGGTGGCCGCTTCAATTTTTTGGCCGTCTGTGGTCATTACAATTGTGCCCATCAGGTCGGTGCGGTAAACTTTAATGCCGGCTGACGCCAGTTTTTGCAGGGTTTCCCGGTGCGGATGGCCGTAATCGTTGCCAGACCCTACAGAAATAACCGCCATTTGGGGTGCCACCGCTTTTAAAAACTTTTTACCGGTGGACGAACTGCTGCCGTGATGAGCTATTTTCAAAACATCTGCTTGCAGGTCGTAGTTATTTTGCAACATCTCACTCTCGGATACCTTTTCAGCATCCCCGGTCAAAAGAAACCTGCTGGCACCAAAGGTTACTTTGCAAACAATGCTGTATTCGTTTAGTTCCTGGTAACTGTCACTGTTAGGGGCCAAAATATCTACCCTGGCTTCCCCCAGCGAGAAACTTTGTCCGCCCCGGGCAGCAATTGCTTTTAGTTTTTTTTCTTTGACAGCCAATAAAACATCTCGGTAGGTTTTGGTATTGTGATTTACTTTGGGCAAATATATTTTCTCAACTTCAAAGGCCTTTATTACATCATCCAGGCCGCCTATATGATCCTCGTGGGGATGGGTTCCCATAATTACCGCCAGCTTCTTTATGCCCAGCTGTTTGAGGTAATTTACCACCGCTTCGCCGTCATCGTTATTACCGGCGTCAACCAACATGCTCTGTTGGCCCACTTGTACCAGAATGGCATCCGCCTGCCCCACATCAATAAAATGAACTTTCATTGTACCCGGACTGACGGCTGCCGTTGGCAAACCGGCAGTATCACGGGCATTCCGGCTGCAGCCGGTTGTCACCAGCATGATTACTGCTAAAGCCAGTATAATTAACCTTTTCATCTTCACCCACTCCTGTTATCCGCTGCTGTATTGCTGCATAACAAAAAGCATTATACCATTAACTGCCGCCCCGTTAAAACAGGCAACCGGTAAAACTGTGACACTTTTGTAACATTTAGGAGACTGGTTTGTAAAACTTTCTGGTTATTATATAAATAAACAAAGAAAGGAGTTGAGAACATGAACAAACGTTTAATCCTGGTGGGCCTCTTAATTATGGCAGTAATTGCCTTTACAGTTCCCACCGCCTTTGCCGCTGACGATGTCAGCTCTCAGGCTAAAGCATGGTTCGACCAAAAGTTTGCTGCCAAAAAGGCCTGGGTTGAACAGGCTGTTAAAAACGGCCAACTGACACCGGAACAGGGGCAAGCCTGGCAGCAGCATTTCGACCAAATGAAGGAATGGCATGCTAAAAACGGTTACATTTGCCCCGGCGGCGGTCAGGGATGCTTTGGCAAAGGCCCCGGCATGGGCGGCGGACGTTGGATGAACCGCCAACCGGTACAACCGCAAACATAAGATGCATACTGAACAGTCCCCCCGGGGACTGTTCAGAGTGTCGACAAACTTTAACTGTGGTTTATGATTCCTTTGGCCCCGGTCTACGCACCGACAGCGCTATGATTTGCTACGGTCGCCCTTGGGATCGTCTCAACCGGGCCAGGATGGCCCGGTTCGGCCGGCGCCCGCATGACGTGGGCGCCACCCCGATTTCTTTCTTCGCTCATGCTTGGGCAAGTGGCCGGCAGCTACCTGACAGTTCTCTTAATGTATTTTAGGGTTGTCTTTTGTGAGGAATTGAATAGTTCCACGTCCGATGGCTTTGGCCAGTTGTTCCTGGTACTGCGGATTTTGCAACCTGTTTCTTTCTTCCAGGTTGCAAAGCCAACCGGTTTCGACAATAACAACCGGTATATCTAAATGTTTAAACAAATAGAAGGTGTCTGCCCTTGGTTCTTTTACCGGCATGCCGGGCAGCCGGTTTATTTCCTTTTGAACTGCATAAGCCAAACGGGTGCTGCCGGGGTTGGCCGCATCATAATATGTAATTGCCCCCCTGTCCCGGCCCAGCCCGGTGTTGACATGAATGCTGATGAAAACATCACCCCGGTATTGGCGGGCCAGTTCTATCCTCTTGTCTAAATCCTGCCGTTCAGCTTCCTTGGAATATACGCCGTCCCCGGTAAAGTCTATATCCTTATCCCTGGTTAGTTTTATTTTACAACCCTTTGCATGCCTGGCCACCCGTTTGGCAATCGCCAGGTTAATGTCTTTTTCCATAACTCCCTCCCGGCATGCGCCCGGATCGCTGCCCCCATGGCCCGGGTCAATGATAACCACCGGTTGCTGTGGCAGGGGTTTGCGCTGAGGCCCTGGCTTATTTAGGGCTTCCGACCTGTCAGCGATACCTTTGAGGAAAAATCCCAAGCCTATAAAAACTATAAGAAAAGCAAGCCATAACCAGGGGAGACTGTTTTTTTTATAAGGGCCTTTGATGTACATAACGCCGTATACCCTTTGCCTTTATTAATACCTTCACTAGTTTAGCTTTTTAACGAGCCGGTTATGCATAGTCAATTAAATATGCCGGCCAACGAAAAAAGCACTGCCGGCAGCAGTGCTGTTCTCAAAATTATAAGAACCAGATAAGCAGAACAATTATCGCTATAATGAGCAGGAAAAGAAAAATACAGCAAATAATCGGCAGCCAGAAGTTGTTATTGCAGGATTCTGCATAAGGCATCAGATCAACCCCTTTTTTCTACCAATCTATGAAATAGCCAATTTAGTTGTGATGATAAAAATTTTGTCTAATAAGTTAAATATCAACAAACTTGTTAAAATTATTCAAAAAGCTGTCGGCTTATCCTGCCTTTGCGTCAGGGAAAAATCCTTAATGCTCCGGCTGGCCCACTTGATATCATTTGCCACCACTGACACATACATAAAGGCATGCAAAAAGTCGGCACCGGTCAACCTGCTGTGCCATTGGTCGATAAAAAAACTTAATTCTTCCCAAAATTGCTCATTAACTTGTACCGGCGGCAAGGGTTTACCCTGTGAAACATGTTCAGACAAGCCCTCATTTAACTTTTCAAAAGATGCGATACCCCTCTCCAGCATTGCTAACACCATGTTAAACTCATCCGAAATAGGTGGGTTTCCCCTTTCCATGCGCCAAATCAAACGCTGTTCGGTGGCACTGTAAATTTCTTGACTTTTATAAAATAACTTTACATTAAAATCCAAGTATTTTTCCCATAATTCCTGCATTTCTTGCGGAACATGCTTTAAATAGCGGTTTTGCTCCTTGTGTAAAGCAAACAGGTTTTTCGATACTGCCAGCACTTCCTTAATCTCCGCTCGCTTCTTCTCATATTCATCTCTGTTGAGCGGCTCCAGCTTAATAAAACCTTTTACCAATTCTGTAAAAAAACCGGCAGTTAATTCATTTAATTTAGCCAGTTGGACTAAAAAATTGTTGCTATAGCGGGGCTGGGATAAAAAACTGTTTATGAAAAGTGCTGAGCCTAATCCGATAAAAATAACATATGACCTGGTTAAGGCGTGCTGCAGAAAATCATGTTGCGGTGCATCAAGTACAAAAATCCCGGCCACAACCCCCATAGAAATACCCTGTTTTAGATTTAGCTTGACGTTAGTAGAAATGATGAGGACGGTGACCAGACCCATTATTATCGGTCCTGTACCAAACGTATAGCCACAAATAACTGCTATAAGCACCGAGATAATATGAGTTATAACTTGTTCCACCGCATTACGGAAAGAACGATAGATGGATGGTTGTACATTAATCACCGCACTGACGGCAGCAAAGACTTTAGGTTCAATTTGCAGCAGGGTGCATATATACATGGACAGGGCAACCGCAATTCCCGTTTTTAGTATTCTGGCACCCACAAAGTGAAATATCCCGGATAAAGGCATGTGAACAACCCCCCTATAAATCAAGGTAAGATTTGTTTTTTTATGTAAAAAGAAAAAGGCGCTCGTAATTTCAGCGCCTTTGCTTCTTAACCCAATGGGCGGGCAACTGCCTGCCGGTTTGAAAACACCTGTATCTCCCGATAGCCCACCCGTTTGGCCAAAGCAACGGCTTGCGAAAAATTCGCCCCTACATCCTTCGGGCAGTGGGCATCTGAGCTGATGACAATGGGTACCCCTTGTTTATAGCATGCTTCCAGCAATAACGGGTGAGGATATATTTCCCCCACCGGTTTCCTTAAACCGGCTGTACTGATCTCTATACATGTGCCGTTGGCCGCCAGCAGCCTGGCAACCCGGTCGTATAACTCCTTAAGAAAGTTTACATCTTCCGGTACATACTTAAAAATTTTAGCTAAGTCAAGGTGCCCGGCAATATCAAATAACTTGCTCTGTGCCAAACTCTCAACTCGTTCAAAATAAGCCAGCCAAACCTCCTCAACTTTTCTCCGGTTCCATTCCTCTTTCATCTCCGACAGGTCGATACCCCATTCATCAATCCAGTGTACCGAACCTATAACGTAGTCAAAAGGATAATTTTTAATAAATGCTTCTATTTCTTTTTCTTTGCCCGGAAAGTAATCCATCTCAATGCCAAACTTTACCCTGATTCCCGCTTGCCGGGCTTTCAGAATCATCTCTAAATATTCTTCCATTCTCTGGTTTTGCCTTGCTTCCACCCAATCATTCCAGAAAATATGACGGGTCTCTACAAACCTGTAAGCATGTTCTGAAATTCCCCACTCCTCAATCCCCGCCGCCTCGGCCCGGCGCGCAAACTTCGATAGCCATTCTACAGTGTATGGCCCTTGTTCCACATGAATATGATAGTCTGTTAACATTTTTCACCCACCTTGCAGTTCTATAAAGCCAATCATATAAGCAGTTAAGAAAAAAATCAATAAATTTAAACTGTATACATATTTAAGATAATGTTTTATTTGTCTAAATTTTTCTGATAAAATTAAATTGTGTTATTATCTTTCAGATTGGAGGTTTATTAATGTCCCACCTTACCAAAGACGATCTGGTTAATCTGCTCAACAGGTTGCGCCAGGATATGCAAAATGAAAACCAAATTCAGCCTGCCTCTATCACTGAGGAGGAAAAGGAATTGTTGAAAATGTATATTCCCATGCAATTGAGCGAAGAAAGCGCCAAACAAATGATGGAGATGCTGCATGAAATACAGACGGGTAAACGCCCCCCTCTTTCCGAACAGGAAAGAATTAAGCTAAATCAGAAGAACATGGATGAAAGCCTAATCAACTTCTTAAATAAGTTGGCCACAGCAGACCAGGATGAGTTGGCCGCTATTTATGAAATATGTGAGCGCATACGATCCAACCGTTGAAAAACTAACAAGGGTATGTCTCAAATAATATTTGACTTTACCTAAAAGTCCAGTTATAATAAGATGGTTGGCGCGGGATAGAGCAGTTGGCAGCTCGTCGGGCTCATAACCCGAAGGTCGGAGGTTCAAGTCCTCCTCCCGCAACCAGTAAATTAACTCTGCTAAAAGGCAGGGTTTTTCCTTTTTGATTGAAAAAGAAAACCTTCCACCGTGAGGCATAAATTTTACTGCCAAACTTTACCGGAAGTATAATCTGTTTATAAATAAAACAATAATTTTAGCTTGTATTTCGCAAAACCATATGTTAAAATATCATGTGTTGATTAAAAAAATGTCCCAGTAGCTCAGCTGGATAGAGCAACGGACTTCTAATCCGTAGGTCAGGGGTTCGAATCCCTTCTGGGACGCCAGTAAAATCAAGGCTTCTAGCAATTTTGCCAGAAGCCTTTTTCTGTGTCAGGGGAACAAATTTATTTGTTTATTTGCCACCCGTATAAACCTGCTTTTTCATAATTTGCTTCTTTCAATGCCCCCAGAAACCCTTTTGAAACGTCTATCGGAGACGGTCCAGAGGAACAGGCTGCAGCAGTAAATAGAAAAGCCGAACAACACAAGGATAGTAACCCTGTTTTTAACCTTTTCATAAAAAACCTTCTTTTAGGCACAGATCTCAATTTGCATCCCGATAAACCTGCCAAATCCCCTTCGCCAATTTACACATATCTTCTCTTAACCAGCCCGGTTCCAATACTTCTACATTATCCCCCCATTGGACAATCCAGGTTTTCATCTCCTTGATACCACAAACCATAAAGGAAACAATAATGGAACCGTCAGGCAGTTCTTCCTCCAGCACTTGCGAGGGATGGTAAATCAAATTCTTTACCCGGTGGGCTACCCGGTGGTTAAACTTTAGCCTAACCCGGCAGACCTCACCGTCGTTGATGACGCCCCAGCTGTGGGCCATGTATTTTTTTAAATTAAAATCGGCGGGATATTGGTACTTTTCTGAGGTATAGGGAAATACATCTCTAATTTGATCAACCCGGAAAACCCGGATGGCGTTACGGGTAAGGCATTTGCCCACCAGGTACCAGTTTTGCCGCTTGCAGATCAGGCCATAGGGTTCCACCACTCGTTCGGTTTCCCTCTGGCTGTGGGTGACAAAGTAGCGAATCTTGACTCTGTGGCAATCCTTTAAGGCCTGGACTAACTTGGAGAACATTTCACCAACCCGTTCCGGTTCCACCAGGGTTTCCTCCACCAGGTGGATACGGTTCTGCAGCTTTTCCACTGCCAACTCTTTGGGGTCGTAATGGTACTTGAACAAGGTAGATACCAACGCATCCTTTAATTCATTTAAATGACCCGTCAGGGCAGATCCCTTCTGCTGCAGCAGGCTTAAAAATAGCACCGTAGCCTTTTCCGGACTCAGGCTGGGTAAATAGCCAACTTCCAGGCAGTAGCAGGTTCTCTTGCTGCCCTCGATAACCCGCTCATGCTTTATTAAAGGGACTCTCATTTCATTCACAATGGTGTTTAAATCCCGGTGAATTTGCCGTTCGGAAACTTCAAACTTATCCATCAATTCTTTTACAGTTACCCCGCCATAGGGTGTTTTTTTATTAATGAGATCGATCATCATATTAAGCCGTAATCCCCGGGTGGCATCTTTCTTTGGCCGTACACTCATACCGGTACCTCCCGCCCTAATTCCAAATGGATATTCCATATGTTTAATATTCGGCGGGATTATACAAAAACCTTCTCAAACTATCCTAAATCATCCACAGAATACATATTTATCCAGTTCTTTAACCCAATTGGTCCGGTATTTGTATGGTCCTCCCTTTTTTCTGCAGCCTCTTGAAAACATCTCTACCCTGTAAATGCCTTATTATTACCTCTCCCTTTCTTCCGCTGGTACACATTAAAGGACATTTTCTTCCTTAAAACCTTGTCATAACTGCCTTCAGACATATAAGAAAGGTTTTCTTGCAGTTCGTTCACTTCCATATTAATCTCACTGCAGGATAAGCTAGCTCCCAGGGACTGCATTTTTAAAAGTTGCTTTTCCAGGACAAAGCGACTGGCCTCAAAATCCTCCTGATCAGCCAGGCGGATGGCTTCTTCCTTAGCCTGGGCACAGCGGAACAGTTCCACCTGCTTGATTACTTCTACGTTTTCAGCAGGTCCGTCACCCGGTTCTGCACTGGCATTTACGCTCAGGTCGGCCTTGAGGTTAACCAGTGCCAGGTTTTCCCGAACGTCTGCATAATCCAGCTCTACACTAAGGAGCTTATGGGTCCCTTCAGCCAGCGGCAATATCACCAGTTCCAGCAGCAAAATTTTTGTTTCCCCACTATATATATCAGGCAGGTTCACGGTAACCCCTTCACCGGTGGTAAAGGGATAGCCAAATACCCCGGTTATTGCTACATCCTGACCCGGTTTCACTTTCACTGACAGGTTTTGGGCTACAATATTGAGTAAACCGGTCAGCTCTTGATCAAAAATCCCCGGAATTTGGTCCGGTGTTTCTATATAATAAAAGTTACCTCCACCGGCCTCGGCCATTGCCTGCAGCAAATCTTCTTCAAAGTCATCACCCAATCCAAAAATAGAGAGATTAACCCCACCGGCTGCCATTTCCCGCGCCTTCTCCACCAGGGCACCGTGGTCCGTCACTCCCACATTGGCCATACCATCCGTCAACAGCAGCACCCTATTAATTTGGTTTTCCTTGTGAGCCAGCTTAACTTCCCTTAAACCCAGCAGCATGCCTCCGCTTAAATTGGTGCTGCCACCGGGATAGATACTTTCCACCGCCATCTTAAGATCATCTTTGTTCTCCACCTTGTGGGATGGGGCCACCATCGTAACCATGTCATCAAAGGCCACCACCGAACAATAGTCCTGAGGACTAAGATGGCCAACGGCAAAGGTAACTGCCTTTTTGGTGTAGTCCAGCTTTTCTCCGGACATACTGCCGCTACGATCAATGACAAAGGAAAGATTCTGCACCGGTCTTTCCTTAACTACTTGCTCCGGTGCAGTAAGTTTAATCATGAGATAGGCCGCCTGCTTATTGCCGGGTAGCAGAAAAGTTTTGTCTAACGCCAGATCAACTTTAATTTGTTCCATTATGGTTGACCTCCTTATCTCTCTTTTTCTCCCTAAGCGGCTGGCATGGCTCTTTACTGATATCACTGCCACAGTAGGGGCAAATCCACTGTCCTTTTGAAGCTGCACTGTAGGATTTGTTATCACACACGGGACAAATTTTCAGAAACATAGGCACCACCGTTTAATTGATAACTACCGGGATTTCTGCAACACAAGGCTGCATTTATACCAATTCTTTTGCTTAAATGTTAACAACCCGGCACGACCACAGTTTGTCAGTGGCATAAAAAAACGCCCCATTTTTTGAGCGATTTATATAACCTAACCGTATGTAGATTGATGGAAGCCAAAACTCTCGTTATTTGTAATTGTGAGTCAAAACAATACCAGTACCAAAAAGTTAATTAAAGCTAAAAGGATATGACCAAAGTCCATAGAAAGTAAAACCTAATTATTTATTGATTAACGGGGGGAGAAACATTTGCCAACTATTTTTCACAGTACATCCGAGCTACTAACAACTTTGTTAGATTCCATTGGTTCAGGAAAAACCCAGTTACCGGACTTCCAGCGGGATTGGGTTTGGGACGATGAGCGGATTCGCCGTATCCTGGCCAGTGTCTTACAGTCGTACCCCATCGGTGCTGTTATGCTATTGCAAACCGGTAATCCCAATGTGAACTTCTTGCCCCGTCCCATAGAAGGGGTCAGTTTAAATGGGCCGATTAACCCCGATCGCTTGATACTTGACGGACAGCAACGCCTTACCTCTCTTTACCAAGCCCTGTGCACCGGTAAACCAGTTATAACCAAAGATACCAGAGGTAATAAAGTAAAACGTTGGTATTACCTGGACATTGAAAAGTGCATAGACCCTAACTCGGATAAAGAAGAAGCCGTACTCTCGGTTCCTGAGGATAAACTTGTGCGTGGAATGCACAATCAGGTTATCGCAGATTACTCAACCAGAGAAAAGGAATGTGCTGCCGGTGTCGTTCCGGTTCACTTAATAATGAACCCCCCGGAGTTATTCAAATGGCAAGCCGATTATCTGGGAGGCGACAACCAAAAACTAGCTGAGCGTTCTGTAAAATGGGTTCAATTTACCACCTTTGTCCAGTCTGCTTTCACCCAATATCAAGTGCCGGTCATTATGCTATTAAACACAACTCCTAAAGATGCCGTTTGTCAGGTGTTTGAAAATGTTAATACCGGCGGCGTTTCATTGACGGTATTTGAATTGCTGACCGCCAGCTTTGCGGCCGAAAATTTTTCCCTTCGTGAAGATTGGCAATGCCGCTCCGAAGGAAGCAAATGTCCTGCAAGTCACACATTTAATACACACCTTAAACAAGACCCAATTCTACAAGGACTCAGCAACACTGATTTTTTACAGGCCATTACGTTACTGGTAACATATCAACGGAAGAAAGCTAACCCTTCAGCTGCAGTGAGTTGCAAACGTAAGGATATTTTAAAATTGAGTTTACAAGATTACAAAACATGGGCGGACAAGGTTACACAGGGATTCTACGATGCCGCCAAGTTTTTGATGGAGCAAAAAATCTTTTCCAACCGTGATTTACCTTATGCCACCCAGCTAATACCCCTGGCCACTATCTTTGTGGAGTTAGGAACACTGGCACATAACCAAACAGTTAGGCAAATGATTGCCCGCTGGTACTGGTGTGGCGTTTTTGGAGAACTATATGGGGGTGCCGTAGAAACACGGTTTGCCCGGGACTTACCACAGGTGGTTGAGTGGATTAAGGGAGGTGCCTTACCGGACACAATTACCGAGGCATACTTTGATCCCAACCGACTGTTGAGTCTTAGAACCAGAAACAGTGCTGCATATAAAGGTGTTCACGTCTTACTTATGCGGGAGGGTAGTAAAGACTTTTTATCGGGGGTTCCTATTGACCTTCAGACATATTACAACGATAGTATTGATATTCACCATATTTTCCCGGTTGCCTACTGCCGCAGTAAAGGAATACCACCAGAAGATTATAATTCTGTAATCAATAAAACCCCCTTATCCAGCAGGACAAATGGAATTATTGGCGGCAATGCCCCAAGCACTTACTTAAACAATCTGCAAAACAAGTATAACATCCCCGCTGCAAATCTGGATCAATTGTTAAGAACACATGTTATTGATGTAAATGCGATCCGTAATGATGACTTTAACACCTTTTTTCAAAAGCGGAAGGATGAACTATACAATAAAATTCTCATGGCTATGAGTTAAGTACAATATTTTTTAAACAAAAAGGTTGGGAACTCTAAGATTCCCAACCTTATAATTTTAAGTACAAAAACTTAACAACTGGGCAGACATAATAACTCACTCACCGATCCGGTGATAAAAAAGTTTCTAAATTTGATTAACCAATTCTCTAGATATTTTAACAACTCAGTTTGGGGTGTTCCCGATTAAATAGACACGCGGAACTGCTACTTTTAAGTGAATCACAGTATTACACCATTTCCCTTGGGGGCCTGCCCCCAAACCCCAGCCCTCGCCGGGAGGCATCCCCGGGATCTTCTATGGATGTCCTTGATCTCTTCCAACAATTTTTCATTAGCCTTTTTACGTTTGCTTTTTGGCCTTTTACGCCAGCTATAATAACTGCTTCTTGACACTTCAAGCACTTGGCACATCTTCTCCGACTTTGAAAATAAACGAAAACACAGTTACTAAATGCTATAAACACTAAAAAAACATAAGGGCCTAATTATAATTTTAGTTTATAACTGATTATGTGTAAGCGTCAAACCCTACATCACCTAGTGTCAGCACTACGGGTATGCTAACATATAAAAAAAGCGCCCAGGAATGGATGAAGGGGATATGGATAACTGACTCCACCCTAGAAAAATCCATCACACAGAGCTGCTTTGAATTTATTAAATTGTTTTTGAATTAACCTTCTGTGCCGGTCATCCGACAGGCCCACCGCTTGGTCAAATCCCTCTTCAGCCAGGTAATAATTAAAGCACTCTGCAAGATCCGGATTTTCTCGTTCCATTTTTGCATAGTGCTTTGTTAAAATCTAGATCAAAATCTAAGCGACTACGCTTTCCGTCCAGATATTCCTGGACAAAGGTCATCATAAATTTAGTTGCGCTGCCTCTGGACATCTTAGGCACTCTCCTTTGTTAATGGCATGCGACATTTTTCAGGGATGGCTTCGCCCCAAGGCAATAGGGCATCCAATTCCCCAACTGATGTAGATGGAACAGTTTCAAGTAGGAATTTCATATATTCAAAGGGCAGCAGCCCGTTTGCTTTGGCGGTTTCTACGATGGAATAAACTACCGAGCTTGATATAGCTCCTTTGACCGTATTGCAGAACAACCAATTTTTGCGGCCCAAGGCAAAGGGACGTACGGCATTTTCTGACCGGTTGTTCGAAAGTTCGGTACGCCCGTCAAGATAGACATTCATTAGCCATTCGCTCTGTTCCAATGCATAATGCACCGCCTTTCCCATAGCGGTTTTGGGAAGGACAGTCAGCGTTTGAAGCCAGCCAAAAAAAGCCTCAGCCAGAGGCTTAGATTTCTCTAATCTCAGTTTGTAGCGTTCTTCAGGGGTTAAACTTTCCCACTGTTCTTCCAGGTGGAAAAGTAAGCCGATGCGCCTAACGGCATCACTTGCTGATGATACAGCCCTTTCGGAATCTGGAATGGCCTTAAGGGCATCCTCGAATTTACGCCGCATATGAACCCAACAGCCCACAACTGTGACCTCGGGCAATGTGTGATAGGCAGCATAGCCGTCTGTGTGCAGGAAGCCCCTAAAACCCTTTAAAAACTGCTGCGGATGGGTGCTTGACCGGCTGGGTTGATACTCAAAGAGAACAATCTGCCGTTTTGTATCCCCACTTGTCCTGTACAACCACATATAGCTGTTTGAAACGGCAGTCTTCCCAGGTTCCCGTAAAACCTGCACAGTGGTCTCGTCAGCATGAAGCACATCCTGCGTCAGAATATAGCCTTCATTCGCTCATAAATGGGCAACAGCCAATCCTCACTGCAGCGGATGACCCAGTTGGCCATAGTCTGGCGGGAAAGCCGCACCCCTTGCCTTTTGACTACTCGACCCTGCCCCAATAGTGGGATATGCTGAACATATTTTTGTGTTATGATGTGGGCCACTGCGGATGGCGAAGCAAGGCTTCCGCTGATTAGCGGCTTGGGCATTTCCGCCTTTACTATAGGCACATGGTCGCCATTTTTTTCGCAGTTCCGGCAGGATAGTACGGCACGTTTATGCTCCACAACCTTAACCTGAGGCGGAATGATTACAAGCTCGCGCCGGGTATCATGTCCCATTTCATGCAGCATCCCGCCGCATTCTGGGCAAACTCGTTCTTCTTCGGGAAGTGTATGTTCCACCGTCTCCACCCCCCCCCCCCTGACTAGACGAAGCGTGGCCACAATGCGTTTGCGGCGGGTATAGGCAATTTTTTCGAGCTCCGGCTCGGTTTTTTGTAAATCAGCCTCTTTTTCAACCTCGTCAAACAGACCAAGCTGACCGGGCAAAGTACCCTTTTCGCTTGATGGTCCAAATTGGCGATGTTTAGAAAGCCGAAACTGTTCCTCGTAAAATTTTACGAGCATCTCCAGTTCGGCTATACGGGCATCCTTTTTGGCTATTATTTCGATCCAGTTGTTTGCAGTTTCCATATCTCCATGTTCTCATGGAAAACTTTGAAAAGCAAGTAATTTTGTCTATTTTAGTTGATTTTCTGCTTGTTTTTATGTAATTCTTTTTCCCATCAGTTCTTCTCGCCTTAGCTTTAATGCCACCCTTGTCCCACCTAAAAGAATTGACAATTCCTCACCTGTTAGCACAAGGGTCTGTTCTTCACCGGACGTTGGCCACCGAAAATGTCCTTTTTCCAGACGTTTGAAGTGAAGCCAGAACCCGTCGCCATCCCATTCCAATATTTTTATGCGGTCGCGGCTTCTGTTGCAGAATACGAACACTGCCCCGTCACATGGGTCAAGTTTGAAACTCCCTTCCACTATGGCGGCAAGCCCGTTGATGCTTTTCCGCATATCTGTGTGACCGCAGGCAAGAAATACCCTTTTTCCGGCAAGGCTTAGCATAGCTGTTTAAACAGGCCAAGCAGTGCGGCTATCTTTTCTACCGGATAGGTACTGTCCGCAGCAATCCGCACTCCTCCAAGTTCAATGCGGATTTCACTCTGTTTGGCATCATTCTGGACAGGCAGCTTTTCAGGTGCTTCTGTAATTTTCAACTCGGCAAATCCTGGTGGGACTAGGCAAGACAACTTTGTATGCTCAGTTCGAATTTCTGTCAGTTGTTCACAGGCAGCCTCTCGCAGTTTCCGTTGCCAATAGTAGTAGGTGTTTTCACGGAATCCCTCGCTTGCACAGAAGGCTTTAATACTAAGGCCACTTTCATTTTTTCTGCGCACTATCTGTGCCCAGTGTGCCAGGCGGTATTCCGCAGCAATTTCTCTAGTATTCATATTGCTGATACTCCTGTTCGTCTTGATTTACCACTAGTGGTTTTTCAAGTTTTTCATAGCCCAGTGTATCAGTTTTGTATTTGTGATTCTAGGTGACGGCTGGTTTGTCGCTTACGCTTCTTAGACCCGTGTGTTATATGGTCTAAGAATTTTGCAATTGGCTCTAATATCTTTTTAAAAGTAGGGTTTCTCACCTTTGATATTCCCTCCGGTGTGTCATGTTTTCGCCTTTTATTTTATACTATTGTGTCTTTGTTTTATCTCTACGCCAATCATATGTATCTTTTTTAACATCTATCTTATGTCCGTTGATAATGATATCGGTATCATTTATCCAAGTTAATTCAACTGTATTTATCCGATAGTCCCAATAGATGTTTCTCTTCTTACCACTTTTATTGTTTTGTAACTCCACTCGAACAGCATTTGATGAAAGTGATCCTCCATCTACTAGATATGCATTAACGGTATACTCTCCATTTGGAGATAATGATTGTTTTATTAGTGTGCCTTCAGGCAGATAGGAAAGTGAGAATAAGAAATAGTGTATACCGAAGTATGCAAAAAGCAAAAATAAAGATATTACAGCTATTATTTTGTAATAAGATTTTTTTAGCATATTTATACCCCTATACCATTTTATGATAGGTCTTTAAAAATATTCAATAGGTACTGTAACAGCCACTAGAAGCTACTAGTGGCTGTATTAAATTATTATTCTTTGTTTTTTTGCTTTTCTTTAATCTTTTTAACATCTTCTATAACTTGTTGTTTAATTTTTTCCTTCTCTTCAACAGATAATGTTTCAATTAGGCTTTCTGCACTCATGCTGCTACTCAGCAAGGTATTGTTATCCCAAAGGCTGATACCGTAGGTGATTTGAGTCTGGTCTCTGGGATCATCAAAATAAGAATTGTACCAACCAATGTATGATGTGCCAGAGTATATTTGGTAAGCTCCGGCTGCAGTTTTAAGTATGGTGCTACTAAAACCAGCTGCTCTTCCTACATAACCATAGTGCATATTACCAAGGTCTTCTCCTGATTTAATATTTCCTTTGAAATAGTACAAAGAAGATGTTCCATAGGTACGTTTGTAGTCCCAAGCTCCCCCAGACTTTACTTTACTGGCAAAATACTCACCAGTAGCTAGTGGGTAAGTTCCTTGTCCTTTTTCGACCTGAGCATAATAAGCGATATTTGCGGCGTTACTAATCATTTTTTGACTGAAGCTAGAAGTAATGTCCGGATAATCAACTTGCGGGGTTACAATACCTGCAAATGCGTTCATGCAATAAGACAGTAACATTATGCTAGAAATAATAATTGCCATTAAAGATTTTCTTTTCATCAATGCTTCCTTCCTCTCTTTTTTAACTTTTTCTTAGTTTATAAGTACATATCTTTTTAGCATTCACCCCCCTTTTATCTATAGATAAAATAAAGGAGGAGTTGGTTTTATAAACTTATCGCCTTATTGCGACATTATTTGCACCTATATTAATAAGAGGAATAGAATCATAATGTGTAGAAATATTACATAAAATTACCAAAAACCTCTTAGGGTGCTACTATGTCTATATTTAAAAGGCTTTTTACTAGAAAGAAGAAGGTTGACAAGGATTTTAGTAAACTTATTTTCGAACTGCATTATAAGTCGGCCTTATGTCACCGCCGGGATATAATTGACCCAGGTTCGCCGGAAAGAAAATGACCCACCCTTAGCGAATATATCCCCTTCGTAATTAACGGCCAAGTTAATCTTCGGAGGGAGACACATGCTAAGGAGTGGGATAGTGATATCGTTACATACCATGAGGGCAGAAGGCAAGAGTATTCGTGAAATTGCCCGTCTAACGGGGCATTCTCGAAATACAGTTCGCCGATATCTCCGGGGTGAATTCTCCCCCGAAAAGGGAACCCGTAAATCTCGTGGTTCCAAGCTTGATCCGTATAAACCGTTCCTGCAGGAACGTCTTCAAGAAGGTATCTATAACTGCGAGGTTTTATTCGATCTTCTACGAGAAAAGGGGTATACCGGGGGACGTACCATCTTGAAAGACTATGTGAAGGACTTCCGTCCTCCCAAACAAGTTCCCGCTGTTCTTCGTTACGAGACGAAACCTGGTGAATATGCACAGGTCGACTGGGGACTGTGTGATTACGTAGATTTGGACGGTACAGTCCGAAAAGTGCCGGTATTTGTCATGGTATTGGGGTACTCTCGTTCCACCTATATAGAGTTCACTAAGCGTTGTGACATTCACAGCTTTCTTCGTTGCTTGATTCATGCTTTTGAATATTTTGGGGGCATCCCAAAGGTAATGCTGACCGACCAGATGAAAACCGTCGTACTGGGCATGGGAGATGATCCCCCCCCCTCTGACTAGTCACCCCGGTGGCCATNAAGGNTTTTTTAAATTTGANATTAGTAGAATTTTAAGAAGGTTTTGGGAAATTTTATGTAATATTTTTTAAACATTATGATTCCTGTTCATCTTAATAAACATAAGGTGCACCCTATTGTCCTTATTAGGGAGATAATCTTAAAGGGGAGAAAAATTCACGGTGAATTTACCAAAAAACCTCTCAGGAGGCCCTCCCTCTGGCGGGGGTGTAATGGTTTTTTTTTATAAGAGGAAGAAATGGTGGAAAAAAAAAGAAAAGAAAAAGTGATGTTGGAGAGGTGATTTTATTTTTCTTTCCTTTAAGTCCCCCACCCGGAGCTTTATCTCCCCCCCGCCCCCGCCGAAAAAAAAAAATCACCCACCTCTCCCAGAAAAAAAAAAACACCACAACACATCCAACCGCGCAATAAAAATATTTTTCCCGGTGGGAAACAAACCATCCCAAGAGAGATGGGGGAGTTGTTGGTGGGGGTGGGCTGACACCACACACGTGGGGGGGGGGGGGGAGAGGGGGGGAGAAATTTTTTGTTTTTTTTAAAACTTTTTCCCTGGCCGGCCTGTGACGGGGGGGGGAGGGAGAGAGGGTAAGATGTAAAAAAAAAAAATATATATATTATATGACGG
>NZ_CAOS01000002.1 GCF_000315365.1 Desulforamulus hydrothermalis Lam5 = DSM 18033 | reverse complement strand
CTTTTTCCGGCAAGGCTTAGCATAGCTGTTTAAACAGGCCAAGCAGTGCGGCTATCTTTTCTACCGGATAGGTACTGTCCGCAGCAATCCGCACTCCTCCAAGTTCAATGCGGATTTCACTCTGTTTGGCATCATTCTGGACAGGCAGCTTTTCAGGTGCTTCTGTAATTTTCAATTCGGTAAATCCTGGTGGGACTAGGCAAGACAACTTTGTATGCTCAGTTCGAATTTCTGTCAGTTGTTCACAGGCAGCCTCTCGCAGTTTCCGTTGCCAATAGTAGTAGGTGTTTTCACGGAATCCCTCGCTTGCACAGAAGGCTTTAATACTAAGGCCACTTTCATTTTTTCTGCGCACTATCTGTGCCCAGTGTGCCAGGCGGTATTCCGCAGCAATTTCTCTAGTATTCATATTGCTGATACTCCTGTTCGTCTTGATTTACCACTAGTGGTTTTTCAAGTTTTTCATAGCCCAGTGTATCAGTTTTTTGTGTGTGATTCTAGGTGACGGCTGGTTTGTCGCTTACGATTATGTAACACTACGTTTCCTTTATTTTATTGGCACAGATACCTTTTAAGCGCTGCCTGTATGCAAAAAAGCACAGCCTCTGGTTAACGACTTAAGAGGCTGTGCTAATTCTTATCAAAAAATAATATCATTATTTTTTGAAATTTCCGGTCACAATTTACTATCACTATATGCAATAGCCGGTTTAGGCATAATTTGCCGTCCAAAGCAATGCTAGTATCTTAAGTTTACTCCTTTTCAAGATTTGAATCAGCATAAGTTAAGTATGTCGGTTTAACTTTTTCCCCAAAATCTTCACTAAGCCATTTTACTAGAGAGATAGCTAACATAACCGTTATAATGGCTACAGGGAAAGCTGTCAAAATAGATGCTAGTTGAACTACTTTCAAACCACCAACCAAGAATAATGCCGATGTGCAGAAAAATAACATGAATGACCAGAATATTCTTGACCACTTTGGCGGTTCTTGAGTATCCCTTATTTCAGAGCAACACATTGCCGCAATTGTATAAGAAACAGAGTCAACTGCTGTAACCTGGGATACAAGCATTACTACCAGAAATGCAGGTATTGCAATAGATGTCAGCGGTAAGGTGTTAAGCAAGTAGGTTATTACTGCCGGCCCACCAGAATTTTGCAGTATGCCAATTAAGTCTACGCCCTTATTTAAAATCAAATCAACAGTGTAAGATCCAAAAGTCAAATAGAAAAGTGCACAACCGGCAGTTGCTGTAAAGAGCATGTTTAAAACAAGTTCCTTAATCGTACGACCTCTGGAAATCCTTGTAGCAAACAGACCCATATATGTTGCCCAAGCAAACCACCAGGCCCAATAGAAAACAGTCCAATCTTGCGGGAAGCCTGACTTAGTTATAGGATCAGTGTATAAACTCATCCGCAAGAAGTTAGTTAATAGCACTCCAATGTTATCAAAAAATAAAGATAACATAAAGGATGTTGGGCCTGCAAACAACACAAATAACAATAAAAGGAAAATTAACCACATATTAATATCTGAAATTTTAGCAATACCAGAATATAAACCTCTGTAGCAGCTATAACCATATAGGCAAGTAAACAATGCAGCTACTACCAATCTTACAGTTAATGTATCCTCCATTCCAAAATAAGTTGCTCCAATATTAGATATCATTGGCAAAATAAGACCTAAGGATGTTGCTACGCCACCCACCATACCAACAACCATTATCAGGTCAATTACTCTGCCCAACCAACCATCAACTCTGTTGCCTAAAATACCACGACATGCATAGCTTGGGTAAAGGAATGGCTTTTTCCTAACATAAAACATATACGAGAACCCGATCGCAGGGATTACAAATGTCGCCCAAGCACTGACACCCCAGTGAAAAATACCATAGGACAGTGCCCATTGAGCAGCCTGCGCCGATTGTGCCTCAGCCCAAAAAGGTGGCCATTTTAAGTAATAAATTGGTTCAAGAATGCCCCAATAAATAAGACCCGCACCTGAACCACCGCAGAACATCATTGCAAACCAAGTAAATGTAGAGAATTCCGGCTTTTCATCCGGACCGCCAAGCTTTACTCTGCCGTAAGGACCAAATGCTAGCCAAAGTGAAAACAGCACTGCACCAAAAACAACAATTTCCCACATCCAGTCGGTACCATGCGTAACTGCGTGCATTACTTTACCAACTAAGCCTTGTGCAGACTGTTGTAAAATGATCATTGGACCGAAAAATAACAAACAAATGATTACGCTACCCCAAAATACCGATTTGTTTATTTTTGCATATTTTGTGATCTCCATCATTCCACTCCTTTAGAGCATGTCCTATTCCATGCCTGTGTTTGTGCCATTTTCTAACATATTAAGTTTTAAATTAAAAAATATTAAGCTGTTATATTAATAATTGTCTGTATCTCTTCATCTCCCCCTCTATAACGCAAACTAACTTCTCCAACTTAAAATGGGATATTGTTGCCAGTTGCACCAGGTGATTGTTCGATCCTTCACTTGCTTGTAATGCTATTATAAAAATATTGTCGTATAATGTACATTACATGATTTCTATACCGGTATAAGCAAAAATAATAGCAAAAATTAGCGCTGTTCCCTGACTTCTGCAAACTGAGTACGCAACAAAACGCAAATTTTAGATTTTCCAAACCCGGGAAGCCTTAAATATAAGGACCGGGTTTTTGATTTTGTTTGTTCTAATTATACAGTGACACTTTTTCAATATTTTTACCGGTATCGCTACCCCTTCATCTTACAACGTTCTAAACATTTGCCAGTCAGGTTATGTTTAATATTCACAAGAGTTGAAGTATTAAAGATGATCCGCGAGCAGTCTCGTTTTGTGAATATTAAGAAGAATGGCAAATGTATCTCTTAGATTTGGGCCGTTTTGAAGCAAATCTTAGCAAAGGGAGTATACAGTTGAAATAACCATAGACTATTCACTATACAAAGCATCTATACCCATATAAATATTTAATATAACCAAATAAGCCTTTGTCACCGCCGGGATATAATTGACCCAGGTTCGCCGGAAAGAAAATGACCCACCCTTAGCGAATATATCCCCTTCGTAATTAACGGCCAAGTTAATCTTAGGAGGGAGACACATGCTAAGGAGTGGGATAGTGATATCGTTACATACCATGAGGGCAGAAGGCAGGACAATTCGTGAAATTGCCCGTCTAACGGGGCATTCTCGAAATACAGTTCGCCGATATCTCCGGGGTGATGTCTCCCCCAAACAGGGACACCGTAAATCTCGTGGTTCCAAGCTTGATCCGTATAAACCGTTCCTGCAGGAACGTCTTCAAGAAGGTATCTATAACTGCGAGGTTTTATTCGATCTTCTACGAGAAAAGGGGTATACCGGGGGACGTACCATCTTGAAAGACTATGTGAAGGACTTCCGTCCTCCCAAACAAGTTCCCGCTGTTCTTCGTTACGAGACGAAACCTGGTGAATATGCACAGGTCGACTGGGGACTGTGTGATTACGTAGATTTGGACGGTACAGTCCGAAAAGTGCCGGTATTTGTCATGGTATTGGGGTACTCTCGTTCCACCTATATAGAGTTCACTAAGCGTTGTGACATTCACAGCTTTCTTCGTTGCTTGATTCATGCTTTTGAATATTTTGGGGGCATCCCAAAGGTAATGCTGACCGACCAGATGAAAACCGTCGTACTGGGCATGGGAGATGATCCCCCCCCCCCTGACTAGTCGACGCGTGGCCAACNNTTTTTTTTTTTGTTTGTNTTTTGTCTTTTTCTTNCCTCTGGTTCTCTTTGCTTCTTCTCCTTTTTTTTTCCCTCCCCCCGCTCTGGCTCTTTGGTTTCGTTTTTCTTGTTGGGTTTCCGCTTTNTTCTCTCTCCCCGTCCTCTTTTCTTCTCGTCCCTCTGTTTGTCTCCCGCTCCTCCCCCCGCCTTTTGGGTTTCTCGCGTTCGCCGCTCCCGCGTGTCCGGCGCGTGTTTTCCTTCTTTCTTTTCCTCCTCCCTCTTCTCTTTTCCTCCTCTTTCTTCTCGGCTCCCCGTCTTTTTTCGTGCTTTCGGTTCGCTTGTTGCTCGCCCTCTGCTCCTTCCTCCCCTCCGGTGTGTTTCTGCTTNTTGTTGTGTTCCTTTGCCTCGTGTCCTTTCTCTTTCCTCCGGTTTGCTTGCCTGGTCCTCTTCCTGCCTTTCTTGTCTTCTTTTCTTTTTTCTTTGTGTTGGCTTTCCCTTTGTGTGGCCTCCTCTTCTTCCTTCTTTCGTCGTTCTTTTGGTTGTGTCTCTCCTTTCTCCCTTTCTTGTCTCTTTGTTCCTTTGTCTCCTGCTTGCTGCCTGTTCCGCCCCTCTTGTCTTCCTGCGGTTGCGTCTGCTTTTTGTTTCGTGCCCGTCTTGTTTCGTCTTTTTCGTCTGCGGTGTTGCTTCTGTCCCTCCCCTGTCTTCCTGTGTCTCTTTTCTCTTCTTCCTTTCTCTTGTGCGTTTTTCTTTCCCGTTGTCCTCTCTCGTTCTGTCCTTTCTCTTTTTTTCCTTGGTTCTTTCTTGTGTTCTTTTCGTTTCGCGCTTCGTTTTTTTGTTGTTTCTTGGTCCTTTTTCTTCTTCTTTTGTCCTGTTTTTCTGTTTNGTTTTGCCCTCTTTGGTGCGTTCTTTTCTGTCTTTTTTTCTTCTCTCTCCGGCTCTCCTTCTTTTTTTGCTTTTTTTTTTTCTTCTT